>JAFAQG010000562.1 GCA_019246575.1 Acidobacteriaceae bacterium | reverse complement strand
TGCCATTCCCGAACTGGTCATTGAACTTGTCGCTGTGGAAAGGGTGCCTGACGAAGCCGAGGCACAATGGCAGCATCCGGGCACGACGACAGACGACCTTGCGATTCTCCAATACACCTCCGGATCGACAGCCGCGCCGAAGGGCGTAAAGGTCCGACACAGCAATCTACTGCACAATCTCGAGCTGATGAGGCGAGTTTCCGGGCACGATCACTCGTCGATCGGCGTGAGCTGGCTTCCGCAATACCATGACATGGGACTGGTGGGCGGCATCCTGCTGCCTGCCTATGTCGGCTTTCCCGTGATTCTGATGTCCCCGGCATCCTTCCTCGCGCGGCCCGTTCGTTGGTTGAAGACCATTTCGGATCACGGCGCGACGGTAAGCGGTGCGCCGAACTTTGCCTATGAGCACTGCCTCCGCAAGATCCGCGAGGATGAGCTGGCCGAAATCGATTTGGGTTCCTGGCGTGTCGCGTATTGCGGGGCGGAGCCCATTCGACCGGAAACGGTCGATCGCTTCGCGGCGATGTTCAGCGGCTGCGGCTTTCGCAAGACGGCATTTTTCCCCTGTTATGGATTAGCCGAGGCGACGCTGATGGTCTCAGGCGGCCCTGCGGGCGCGGGCCCATGTTCGGTTCAACTCGCGAGAGCGAGCCTCCATCAGGGACCCATCGTGGAATCCGAAGCCGGCACGCCCGATACCGTCGAGGCTTCTGCCTCCGGTGCCCTCATTGCCGATAACGATGTCATCATCGTCGACCCGCGCGGCAGGACGCGCTGTGCTGAAAATCACGTGGGCGAAATTTGGGTTTCGGGACCAAGCGTCGCCGCCGGCTACTGGAATCGCCTGTGTGAAACCGAGGAGACATTCGGCGCTTGCCTTGCCGATGGCGAGCGGGGTGTGCGTTTTCTCCGGACCGGCGACCTCGGCTTCATCCATAACGGGTTGTTGTTTGTCAGCGGCCGGATCAAGGACCTCATTATCATTCGTGGAATGAATCATTATCCGCAAGACATCGAGCGTACGGTCGAGGACAGCTGTTCGGGACTGCGTGCGGGGTGCGGCGCGGCCTTTTCCATCGAAGTTGCCAACGAGGAAAGGCTCGCACTGGCTTATGAGTTGCGCGCGCGGGCGGTGCAGCCTGTGGAGATCGATTTTCACGCCATCGTCAGAAGTGTCGCCGAGCATCACGGACTTCAGGTCCATTGCATAGCTCTCGTGAGGCACGGAGCCATACCGAAGACGACGAGCGGCAAGATCCGCAGACAAGAATGTCGGGGCCGCTTTTTGGCCGGCACCCTGGCGACGCTGCACGAATGGCGTGCTTCCGCCGGCGAGCTGGGGTCGAGCCTCACCGTGCAAAGTGAGGCTGTCCGTTTTGATCCCTCCCGCGGAAACGCGCAGATCCTGGGGATCATTATCGACGAGGTAGCGACGGTGCTCGGCGCCGACCCCACGAGCATCGACGCACGGGAATCCATCTATGCGCTGGGGTTCGACTCTTTGGCCGCGGCCCGTCTGCGCAGCCGCCTGTTGTCGATTTTTGGCGTTGAACTGGAGTTATCCGACTTCCTCGCCGTATCGACGCTCGCCGATCTCAACGATCGGATCGTCGCCCGGATTGCCTCCCCGTCCATCAGCATGACCGAAGACAGAGCCAAGCGCCTCCTGGAGCGTGTTGCGCAGCTCTCCGACAAGGAAGCGGCCGAAATCCTGGCCGCCGACGCGGAGCAGCCGCCGAGGTGAGAGGTTCGACATGAATGATTTATCTGAGAAGATTTCTGGATTATCTGCGGGGAAAGTGGAACTCCTGAAAGCCCTGTTTGAAAGGGAGGGGATTGAATCTCCACCTCTACCGATTGGCCGCAGTTCGCGCGAACGCAAGCATGCGCCTCTTTCCTTTGGGCAGCAGCGCATTTGGCTGCTGGAATCGCTCGAGGGCGCAAGTGGCGCCTACAACATAGCAACGCATGCTCGGCTCAAGGGCCCGGTCGATCACTCGATACTGAGGAAGTGTTTTGACGAAATCTGTCATCGTCACGAGGTTTTGCGTGCTCGCATAGAACTGGTGAACGGAGAACCCGTCCAGACCGTCGACGATGGCATCGGGGTGACGTGGATCGACGCGGATTTTAGCGCGCTGCCGGCGCTCGAACGGGACGCGGCGCTTACCCGAGAAATGTCAAGCGAAGCTGGACGATCGTTCGATCTGG
>JAFAQG010000548.1 GCA_019246575.1 Acidobacteriaceae bacterium | reverse complement strand
ACGTGGACCAGCAACAGTGGATCGATTGAGGACTGGGTAATATCAGAGCTCGCTGCATCGGCTCCCGGCGACGTAATCCGAGAGTGGTTTAGGAAATGGCAGATTACCCTCATTCTCGACGCTCTGGACGAGGTGCGTTTTGACTATCGAGAAGCCTGTGTCGCCGCAATCAACCAATTTCGGCATGACCACCCATCGATTCGGATGGTCGTCAGCTGTCGTTCGGATACTTACGAACAATTGGCCACAAAGCCGAACCTCCATGCCGTTGTGGTTGTCTGTCCGCTCACCCGGGACGCGATCGACTCAGCCGTGGAACATGCCGCTGAAGAACTTCAGGGTCTACGAGATGCCCTGCAACATGCGCCACAGCTATACGAAGTCCTTTCATCGCCGCTCATGCTCGACGTAGCCCGGATCGCGTACTCGTCTCGTGATTGGACAGTGCCCGCGGAAGCGACCGTTGATGAGTTGCAACAAAGATTATTCGACAAATACACCGATCATATGTTGAATCCGGAAACTCCGGATACATCGTCGACAAAACGTGTACGCAACGCGCTGCGCTGGATCGCGAGTAACATGAAGGTCCGGGGCTACTTGTATTTCGACCGAGATAACGTGACTTCACTCAGTTGGCTGCCGCGGAAGCTGCAATACCGCGCAGTAACTTCAAGCAGCTTTCTGGTCGGAATGCGAGTATGTTTCTTCTTTGCGACTATATGTGGCGCAGCAGGATTTGCTCTGGGCAGTATCGGCGGCTCCTGGTTGGGTTACGGCCTGGGAATCACGGCTGCTCTCGTTAGCGTTTCAGTGGGTGTGTTCCTAACAATTGTCGCGATCTTTATCTGGCCCACGTATGAGGATCGGATAAGCGACTACTTCGATTTGATATACCAGTCGAAAGCCCACGAATCAAAGCAAGCGCTGGCCTTGCGAGCGAGAACAGAATCTGTGGAGCGATCGGTCCGGGATTGGGTGTTGCGCCGCCGTTGGGCGGGATGTTTCCTCCGGTTGTTGTATTTTGCGGGTCGCGGCACAACTTGGCTGCTCGCCTGGGCAAAACGGGCGTTCATCATCACTCTTGTCCTCTGCTGTATTCTGTTGTTCCCGATCGGCGCTGTTATCGGGTTCGTGGTGGGCCCTCTCATTAGCTATCTTCTTGTTGGGACCGCGGCTAAACGAGCCATGAAAGAGTTAGGAAATCGAGAGGCAGAGACTGTAAGCTACACGCGGCGCAACCCAAATTTGCGTATCTTAATCGCCGGCATTGTTTGTCGTGTACTAGTGTTCGGAAAAGTTATGGAGTATGTCGTCAGATGGATATTGTGGACCGAAGAACTGGCTCCTTTCGATCCGGATCAGTTGCTTCGCATTGCGGAACAGAGAGCGATTTTGCGCCGGACGGGTAGGAACTTTTTCAGCTTCATCCACCCACTGCTGATGGACCATTTTGCCCGAACCGAGAAACTGTCCCATCACACGGGGACCTTCATCGACGCCCGGTAGGATACGATCCGCGCCAGGCGCTTAGAATAGCTGCTCCGATGTTCTGATTTTCTACCGGAATGCGCGCCCAACCATCTCCCGCGCACGCTTTCACGGATCTTCCGACAACTTCCGAATATGTTGCAGCACAATGCGGTGAGTCCGATGAACGATCGCATCGCACCACCACCGCCAGTACTCTGCCGGCCACAGGCCGTGCTGGTACCAGGAAGTGCCTTTGACGAGTGTCCGTCCGCCCGGAAGCGGCGTGAGCGTGAACTGTCCCTGCTTGGATACAAAGTAACCGTTCAAGTGTTTCGACTCCACTGGGCCGTATAGTCCCGTTTCGCGCATCGACGGAGGCGTGGAAATCACCGTAAAGCGCAGCATACGCGGTTCATCCCAGAAGGTGACCCTCTCGATTACGGGACCGGTCGATAGATCGCAATAACGAGTTGCTCCGACGCCGTGTCCCTTAATACGCGTGCGCTCAGGGAACGCAATGCCGGTTCGCGCCAACCAGTCGCCACGGTTTGCAATAT
>JAFAQG010000547.1 GCA_019246575.1 Acidobacteriaceae bacterium | reverse complement strand
CGCACCAGATTGAACTCATCGGGAAGACAGTGGCGGTTATGGAGGTATTGCGCGATAATCCCGAGGGTTGTGAGCTGCACAAGCTGGCTAGGGAGACCGGTCAAGTAAAGAGCTCCATTCACCGGATCCTTCACAGCCTGATGCACCACGGATATGTGGAGCAGGATAATCGAGGCGGCTCATACCGCCTGGGAGTGCAGCTGCTGGTTCTTGCTCGCGGCATCCGGCTGACAAACAACCTTGTGGAACTCGCAAGGCCGTACTCGCGAGAGTTGATGGACGTTTTCGACGAGAGTACGTACATTGCGATCCTTCGCCATGGGCGGGGGGTGTTTGTGGACGTGCAAGAAACGCGGCGCGACTTAAGGTTAGTCGGACCGCTCGGGGCAGAAGTGCATTTCCATGCAACGGCGGCCGGCAAGGCAATGGCTGCGTTTTTCCCGAAGCATCGAGCAGAGGCATTACTCAGGGATCTACGTTCTGTGCCTCTCACCAGGCGAACATTGCTCAGCCGCTCGCATATCGAACGCGAGTGGGCAGGCGTACGAAGATCAGGGTACGCAGTAAATGACGAAGAGACGATCCAAGGAGCCATTTTTATCGCCGGCCCTCTTTTTGACTCGACGGGAGCGATTTGCGGGAGTATCAGCATCGGTCTGCCTAAACCCAGGTACTCAACGCAAATCGGTGAAAGGATCAAGGCGGAGCTGAAGCAGGCGTGCCGCAGAGTCACGGATGTGTTGGAGGCAGCGGCATACGTTCACGAAAATGCATTCCCAGATTAGTTCCGCCAAATGAGCAGACATTCCGAGGCGAGCAGTCCGGCGGACGTAGAGATTCGTGACATGACGCTCGACGATGTCGGCGCGGCGTTGCGATTATGCCGGCTTAGTGGGTGGAACCAGGTGGAACACGACTGGTTGTTATTCATGCAGGTAAACGCAAACGGCTGCCGAGTCGCAGAGAAGAAGGGGCGAGTGGTCGGGACGGTGGCTACGGTGACCTACCAAGACCGATTTAGTTGGATTGCCATGATGCTGGTTGATCCACAGGAGCGGCGAACGGGCATCGGCACGCGGCTCCTTCGGGAGGGTCTTAGTGTTTTGAATACGCAGAGCTCGATCAGGCTGGATGCGACGCCTCTAGGACGCCAGCTGTACCGGCGTGAAGGGTTCAAGGATGAGTACTCGCTGGCGCGAATGACGATCAAGGCGGAATCGAAGATAGCAGGAGCAAGGGATGGGAAAGTGCGGCCGATGACGGAAGCCGATCTTCCGGAGGTACTGGAGTTCGATGTCCAAGTCTTTGGCGCAAATCGAGAGATGCTGCTTCGTAATTTGTTCGAGCGAGCACCGAATTATGCATTTATAAGTGGCATATCGGAGATCGAAGGCTATTGTTTCGGAAGGCAGGGATATTTGTATGAGCAGATTGGACCGATTGTTGCGAAAGACGAGGAAATTGCCCGTGATCTAGTCTCAAATCGCCTGGCGAGCCTGAATAGTAGTTCATGCATGATCGATACTCCACGACACCCGTCTTGGATAGATTGGCTAGGCTCGCAGGGTTTCGTAGATGCACGGTCGTTCACGCGAATGTATCGGGGAGATAAGCCGAACCCTGGCCGGCCCGAATGCACCTTCGGCATCCTGGGCCCGGAATTCGGGTAACACGACAGGGTAATGGGCTAAGTGCAACCGAAATGACTGACGAGCGGTCGATCAGTACTGTCGACGAGTTGGAGCTACGGCTATCGACGCCGAGCGAAGCGGACCGGACGTTTGCGCGGAATCTCGAAGGCGACATTCTGATTCTGGGCGCGGGGGGAAAGATGGGCCCCTCGCTCGCAAAGCTAGTGAAACGATCGCTTACCGAAGCAGCGCGCACGGATCGGGTAATTGCTGTTTCGCGATTTACTTCGCCGGCCGCCCGGCGCGATCTTGAAGCATGGGGAATAGATGTTCTATCGTGCGATCTGCTCGATCCGGACCAAGTCGCGCAATTGCCGGCGTGTCCAAACGTGCTCTATCTCGCGGGCCGGAAGTTCGGCTCTGTGGGACGGCCGGACGTGACTTGGGCGGTAAATGCGCTCGCGCCCGCGCTCTGCGCTTATCAGTACCGGCAAAGCCGGATCGTTATGTTTTCAACTGGAAATGTTTACGGTATGAGAGAGGTAACCGTAGGCGGTTCGGTCGAGACAGACGAGCCTGCCCCGGTGGGCGAATACGCGCAATCGTGCCTCGCACGAGAACGGATTTTGGAATATCATTCACGCACATATGGCACTCGATGTGTGATTCTTCGACTAAATTACGCTGTGGATCTCCGTTACGGCGTGTTGGTAGACATAGCCACAAAGGTTCTCGCCGGGGAAGCAGTGGATTTGAGCGTTCCTGCCTTTAACACGATTTGGCAGAGGGATGCGAACTCCTATGCATTCCGGGCTCTGGGGTTGGCCGAATCGCCGGTTCGCATATTGAACGTTACGGGTGCGGAAACGGCCCGAGTACGGGATGTCGCGCTGTGGTTTGCGAATCGATTCAATCGGGAGTGTCACTTCTCAACTCAGGAGGGTAAGACTGCGCTTCTCAGTGACGCATCCGTTTGTTACTCGTTACTGGGGCGGCCCTCTATGTCGGGCACCGAGCTAATGGAGTCGGTTGCTGGGTGGATAAGTAGTGGAGGCGAGATGCTCGACAAACCGACACACTTCGAAGTCAGGGACGGCAGATACTAACCCGATGTCGAAAGTCGAGCCGGAGATTAGCGAGATACTTCATGTTGGTGTTGTCATTCCGGCCCACCCGCTTGCCTTGGACGAGCAGCGCAAGCTGGATGAACGGCATCAACGAGCGTTGACTCGGTACTATTGCGACGCTGGGTCGGGCGGTATTGCAGTGGGCGTACACACGACGCAATTCAATATTC
>JAFAQG010000534.1 GCA_019246575.1 Acidobacteriaceae bacterium | reverse complement strand
TTGTCCCGCCGCTGATGAACATATGCCCGACGGTCATGTTGCCGAGCATTTCTTCGAACAGGTAGTTCAGATCGCTGCGCGTTGCGAGCCCGCCGACATACGGCGAATAAAACTGTTCGGCGGCTTTGAGATCGAGACCGTGATAATGCGGATCGTAGAAGAAGTCGCGTTCGATGCGCCAAGTCTCGTGATACATCTGACGCCACTCGGCGCGCGGATCGACATACACTTCCATATCGGCGATTTTGAGCGCCGCGGGATCGGGTTTGATGGGCTGTTCAGGATTGGCAATGAACCACTGCTCGCCTCGCCGGTAGAGCGACTTCTCTCCGTTATCGGCCAATTTGAAAACGGTGACGCCTTCGAGGATGGTTTCCGTTTTGCGCGTATTGAAGTCGAACTTCTGGATGGTGAGAGGCGGGGGGCCTTCCTGGATAGTGACCAGGGGTTTGTCGGTGACGAAAATCACACCCTCCTTGCCGGCCCCGAGATCGACGTAATTTCTCTCGGGCAGCGGCACAGCCAGAATGCGCTGGCCGATGTTGTCGAGGTCGATGCGCAGGTCGGGAGGAGGTTTCTTGTCGATATCCGGCTTCTTGCCGTCGTTGTCTTTCTTGCCGGCTGGGGGCTTCTCGTCGTCGCTCTGGGGAGCGAGAGGGGAGGGCAGATCTCTTCGCAGCACCGCGACATAGATGCTGCTTGTGACCGGGCGATCGATGCTCGACATATCGACCCAGCCGTTTGCGAGCGCGACATTCGTGCTGGCGCGGAAATACAGATACTTGCCGCTTTTGTCGAATACGGGCGAGAGCGCGTCGCTCATGCCGTCGGTAACCTGCGTGCATTTCGAATCCGCGAGCGAATACAGCAGGACGGCATGCAGATGATTTTCGAGTTGTTTGCTATAGGCGAGCCAGTTGCTGTCAGGCGACCAACTCGGAGTCATTTGGAATCCCGGGCTGTCGTACAGATCGGTATCGAGGCGAACAGGAATCTTCTTGTCGAGATCGACGAACCAAAGGTTCAGGCGCTTGTCGGTGTAAGCAATCTTCTTACTATCGGGCGACCAAACGGGCGTGTAGAAAAACGATGGCGGTTTGCCCAAGTCGATTTTCTTTACTTCGCCGAGCCCGCTTTGATCGCGGATGTGCAGGGCATACTCGCCCGATTCATCGGAAAAATAGGCGACCCAGTTGCCGTCGGGAGACCATGCCGGGTCGCGATCGGCGACGCTCGGGCTGCTTGTGAGGTTTCGCACATCGCCTTTCTCGGCGGGCACGGTGAGAATTTCGCCGTGAGCTTCAAATGCGGCACGCTGGCCGGTGGGCGATATGGTCGAGTTTTCGATTTTCGCAGCGGTGATTTTTTCGAAGCGCGGTCGGACTTCCGGGAGGTCCGCCGAAACGCGTACGTCGATACTGCGTGATCTGCCGGATTTCAGATCGAAGAGGTACAGCGCTCCGAACTGCTCGTACGCGATCGCATCCGAACACGCGTTCGCGGATTTGAAATCGAGTCCGTCGTTGTTTATGAGTTGCTTCACCTTGCGCGAGACCGTGTCGTATTGAAACAGGGTGACAGGACCGTTGCGGTCGGACAGGAAGTAGATTTTATCGCCGACCCACATGGGATTGAAGTCGTTCGAATTGTCGCGCGGAACCGGTTGCACGCTGGAATCGGCGAGATTCGCAATCCAGATTTTCAGAGTTTGGCCGCCACGATAGCGCTTCCAGGCGGGCTGCCATTGAAAAACGGGCAAGTAGGCGATGTGCGAGCCATCGGGCGAATAGGACCCGTCTTCCGCGGTCGCCAAAGGGAGAGCTTCCGGAAACGAGCCGTTCGCCGAAATTGTGTAGAGCCGATTGCTGTCGGAATAGCTGTCGCGATGAGACATGAAGAAGATGCGTTTGCCGTCCGGAGTCCAACCCGCGGCCACATCGTAGCCCGGATGATACGTCAGGCGCTTCGGTACACCGCCGGATGCGGGCACGACATAGACATCCAGGTTGCCTTCGTACTCGCCGGTGAAGGCGATCTGCGTTCCGTCGGGCGAGAAGTGCGGCCCCATTTCGCGGCCGATGCCGGTTGTAAGGCGGCGTGCATCTCCTCCTTCGCGACCGACGATCCAGAGATCGCCGGCATATTCGAATACGATTTGCGTTTTGCTGACATCGGGAGAGCGAAGTAAGAGGCGATTGCGGTTTTCGGCGTGAGCGACGAAGGAGAGCAGGGTTAGAGCAGATACAGCAGCGGCGATGCGCGGGAAAGAAGTAAGCATGACTCGGAGACAGTGTTTGTCATTGTACGGTAGATCGCACGAGGGGATACCGGCTCGTTGCACGCCGCGGCTCGGAATTAATGGCCGCTCCCTCACGGTCGCGGCTCGGAATCGGGTTGGAAAACCGCTCCCTGCGGTCACGGCTCGGAAAGCGGTCGCGGCTCGGAATCGGCGTTTGTGGACGATTCGGCGTGATCGGGTTGGGAATCGAGGATTGTGCGGTTGTGGGAGCAGGCGGGGCAGTCGCAGCCGCCACGTTCCTTCGGTCGCGGGAGATTGCCGACGCCGGTGGGGCCGAGATGGCCGTCTTCACGCAGTTTTTCGCGTTCGATGACTTCGAGCCAGCTATCAGGGGTCATGCGCTGGATGCCGAGACCTCCGGTTTCGTGGCGGGCGGTGTCGCCTTCGGGCGCGGCCCAGTGATACTCGGGCGGAACTCCGTCGACGAAGTGAAAGCGGCGATAGACGAGATCGGGCGCGGGCCACATTTTCTTGCCGTCTTCGATCAGTTGTTCGTTTGAAGGAAAGAGTTTCGTGACGGTGTTGCCGTTTTCGGTGCGGACTTCGACCCACTGCTCGAGGGTGTGGATCTTCTTCTGTTTCTTTTTATTGTTTTGGCCTTGGAAGAGAGCGGCGGCGGGGGACTCGGGCGCTGCGGGTTCTTTCTCTTTGGCCGGCTTTTTCGAAGCGCTTTCCGCTTTGCGTTCGGAGGGCGCGGGTTTTTGCGCCTGGCGTTCCTGTTTGAGG
>JAFAQG010000529.1 GCA_019246575.1 Acidobacteriaceae bacterium | reverse complement strand
CCGCAGGCCAATTACGTACCTTGCAGCGCCGGCTCAAGTGCTGGCGACAGGAAGCGGTGAAGCGACTGATCTGCGAAAGGCAAGAGTTCACCCAAGATGTCGGCTTGGGGATGGGTTGAGCAGCATCATGCCAGACCTATCCCGTTGAACCGGAGTTTCTGGCGTCAGCATCACCAGACCAGCTTTCATTTAGGATTGTAAATAGTATGGAAACCGGCCCGCCAGATGGGGCAAAAGTAAGAATCTTCGTGAGGCAAATAGTAAGAAAATTACGTGAGGCAACACGATCAACATCGATCGGTTCGGGCTCTATGCACTGCGATGACTGTGCTACCGCGAGCGTATTAACAAGAGCACAGCCTAGAGTCGACGAAGCGGCGTACGAGGGCAAGCACCGCGCGCAACGCAAGGGCAGCGAAGAAAATCAACAGAGACGTAAGTTGGTGCTAGGATATGACGCTATGCAGCAGTCATCGGCATATAAGACGGCCTTGCACCTTCCCTGGAATCAGGGTCGAGACGAAATTACCGCGAATCTCAGGACGTACATTCTCGTTGGTTGTACAGCAGCAGCGAGCCTCGGCTTGGAGCTGATTCAGACACGCATCCTGTCCTATTTGTATTACAACCACATTGTGTATCTGACGGTTACAATCGCGCTACTGGGATTCGGTATCTCGGGTGTCCTGGTAAGTTTATTCGGATCTAGGAGCGCACATCCAGAGCGGATGATTTCGCTGCTATCGGCAGGTTTTGTAATCTCATCATTTGCGTGCCTGGCACTAGTTAGCCGCATGCCAGCTTATTTCCCGCAGATTTCTATAACATCAGGGATACTGAAGTTGATCCTATCGTATGTCGTCTTGGTAATGCCATTTCTGTTTGCTGGTGGCGTTCTGGGTTGGGTGTTCATGCTCCGCGCAAAGTCGATCGGGCGCCTGTATGCGATCGATCTTGCGTGCAGTAGTGCAGCGGTGATGGCATTTCTCTTGCTATTGTGGCCGCTTGGCGGAGATGTTTTCGTGTGGATGTGTACCGGTCTCGCACTCATCGGATTCTATGCCTTCAGCCACAAGCTGCTAACGACCCGATCGCGAATCGCCGTACTGGCGATAACTCTAGTCTGTGCAGCACTAACTAACAAACATTTGATCGGCAATCAGCCGGAGCTGTACAAAGTCCTGGGGCAGGCATACAAGCCAGGTGTGACGACCGCGAAAGTGGAGGCAACCGAGTGGACGCCGATTACTCGCATCGATGTCTGGTCGGATTCGGCTCGCGAGCTTGTGGGGGGAGGGCCGTCGACCGATCCGGGCGATAGAAAAATGATCACGCAGGATGCGGATGCATTTACGATGTTGTCTGGCCCGCATTTTATAAGTCGGACATTGGACTTGGCGCGCAGGGGCGAACTGACCAGCGCGGTCGCGCTTACATACATTCTTAACAGAAAGCCTGAGAACTCACTTGTTATCGGGGTAGGCGGGGGGGTTGATATGCTTACCGCCAAGGCGTACGGGGCTCGTCACGTTACGGGAGTTGAGATCAACCCGGCGACGGTGGCCCTGGACTCAGGGCGCTACCGGGATTTCATTCAGTGGCCCTCCTGGGAAGGTGTGAATCTGGTGCGGGCGGAGGGTCGGAACTACCTTCGTTCGAGGCAAAACGCCTACGACACGATCGTCATGGCCGGCGTTGATACGTTTTCGGCGTTGAACTCAGGCGCGTACGTACTTTCTGAGAATTACTTGTACACAGTGGAGGCAATGCAAGATTACCTGCATGCTCTCAAACAAGATGGAACCATGGGGATTCATCGCTGGTTCTTCCATCAGGGTCCGCGCGAAACTCTCCGGCTAACCAACATTTTCCGGGAAGCCGCCGAACGCGTGGGCCTTGCTCATCCAGAGCAATGCATCATGGTCGTTTCCGACGACGAGGGTTGGGCCCGCTGGGCTGGCACGCTCGTCCGGCGCAAGCCGTTCACGGCGGCTGAAGTGGAACGGGTTGCTGCAGCAGTGGACGCGAATCCGAACCTGTCGATCGTGTATATGCCTAAGGTGTTTGCGCCCGCGGTGCAGGAACAATTCGAGCGCAAAGAGGATGAGCGCGATCTGTCAGCACGCTTTGCACGGCGTGTTTTCAATCGTGTCCTGACCTCCTCGCCTGCGGAACGTGCAGACTTCGTCCGTTCTTATCAATTTCGTATTGATCCGGTCTTCGATGACCGGCCGTTTTTCTTTGAGTACTACAAGCCCGGAGCCTATCTAACCGACATGTACACA
>JAFAQG010000455.1 GCA_019246575.1 Acidobacteriaceae bacterium | reverse complement strand
GTCTCCGCCGAAGCAGGCATCCGCGGCAACGATCAGAATCCGAGCGATTGGGGGCCGCCCACTCTTAGCTTCTCGAGCGGTATCGCCGCCCTCACCGACACGCAAAGCGCTTTCAATCGCAATCAGACCAGCGGGCTTTCTTCCTCGCTCACCTGGAATCGCAGTGGGCACAATTTTATGTTCGGCGCAGATTTCCGGCGCGAGCAGTTCAACGTACTGGCGCAGCAGAATCCTCGGGGCGCTTTCACCTTCACCGGCGCCGCAGCGGGCCTCGATTTCGCAGGCTTTCTGCTCGGTGTTCCCGATACCGCTTCTATCGCTTTCGGTAACGCCGATAAGTACTTTCGCGAATCGGTCTGGGATGCTTACTTCACCGACGATTGGCGCGTCAGCCCCGAGTTCACCCTCAATGCAGGCGTGCGCTGGGAGTATGGCGCTCCCATCACCGAACTCTACGGCCGCCTTGTCAATCTCGACGTCGCGGGCTTGTTCTCCGCCGTCGCCCCCGTGGTGGCGCGCGATCCGCGCGGCCCGCTCACCGGCCGCACTTATCCCGATTCGCTCATTCGTCCCGACAAAAGCGCGTTCGAACCGCGCATGGGCCTCGCGTGGCGTCCCCTCTCGGGCTCATCGCTCATCGTCCGCGCCGGCTACGGCGTGTACTACAACACCTCCGTCTATCAAAACATCGCGCTCGAAATGGCGCAGCAATCGCCGCTCTCTAAAAGCTTAAGCGTCCAAAACACAGCCGCCACTCCGCTGACGCTCGCGAATGGATTAAACGCGCCTCCCTCGACGACGCCCAACACCTTCGGCATCGATCCCGCTTTCCGCGTCGGCTACGCGCAGGAATGGCAGCTCACGCTTCAGCGCGATCTGCCTGCCTCGCTTCAGTTATGGGCGGAATATCTCGGCATCAAGGGAACGCGTGGTGTGCAGGAGTTTCTGCCCAACACATTCCCCATCCGATCTGTGAACCCCTGCCCCGCTTGCCCCACCGGCTTCGCTTATCTCACATCGAACGCGAACTCGACGCGCGAAGCCGCCCAAGTTCAGTTACGTCGGCGGCTGCACAACGGGTTGACGGCAACGCTCGTCTACACCTTTTCGAAAGCCATCGATGATGCGGCGACGCTCGGCGGCGGAGGCGCTTACGGCATCTCGCAAACCGCCTCAACGCGAAACCCGTTCAGCCAGATCAGCGCCGCGCCCGAGCGTGGGTCATCGCAAGCCGCAACCTCGGCATCCAGCGGATCGACGGCGCCCGTCTCCGCCTCCGGCACTCCACTCATCGCGCAGAACTGGCTTGACCTCAGTGCGGAACGCGCTCTGTCCAACTTCGATCAGCGCCACAGCCTCACCTTCCAGGTTCAGTACACAACGGGGATGGGCCTGAGCGGAGGAACCCTGCTCAGCGGGTGGCGCGGCAGGCTCTTCAAAGAATGGACGTTTGCTTCGCAAGTGACCGCCGCCTCCGGTCTTCCGCTCACGCCCATCTACCCGGCCGTTGTCCCCGGCACAGGTGTCACCGGTTCCATCCGGCCCGAGTACACCGGCGCGCCGCTCTACGCCCCGCCTCCAGGTCTCTTTCTGAATCCGGCCGCTTACGTTGCTCCGCTCGCGGGCGAGTGGGGTAACGCGGGCCGAAACTCCATCACTGGCCCCGCCGAGTTCGCATTACATGCATCGCTCGGTCGCACCTTCCGCTTAAACGACCGGTTTAATTTGGATCTGCGCGTCGATTCCACCAACGCGCTGAACCACGTCACCTATGCAAGCTGGAACACCGTGGTCAGCGGCGCGCAATTCGGCCTCCCCGTCTCCGCCAACGCCATGCGCAGCGTCCAAACTACGCTGAGGGTGAGATTTTGAGCCGGGTGTTCTGCATTCTCGTATGCGCGGCGACGCTCTCCGCGCAGCAAATCGGCGAGAACAAGCCCGCCGGCGCCAACACGCCCGCTACGTTCACCGCGGGCACGCAGCTCGTCATCGAAACAGTCACTGTAAAAGATAAACAAGGCAACCCTGTTCCCGGACTCACCGCGAAAGATTTCACAGTCACGGAAGACGGCGTTCCGCAAACGATTCGCTTCTTCGAACACCAGCAGCTTCCTGAAGGCGCCGTCGCATCCGAAGCCGCCGCTCCTTATACGGCCGAGAACGTCCATATCTACGACAAACTCACGCGAACGCAAATCGCGCCCGAGTCGCCCGGCAATCCGAAATACAAAGATCGTCGCCTCCTGGCGCTCTATTTCGATATGAGCGCCATGCCGCCCGCCGACCAACTGCGCGCGCTCGATGCCGCCAAGAAGTTCGTCGCCACTCAGATGACCGCCGCCGATCTCGTTGCGATTCTCCGCTATACCGGCGGCTCCGTCGACGTCTTGCAGGACTTCACTGCCGATCGCGATCGCCTGTTCAGCATCATCGAAACCATGATCGTCGGCGAAGGCCAGGGTCTCGATGAAAGCGGCAACGATGCCGGAACTCCCGACGTGGGCGCCGCCTTCGGCCAGGACGATAGCGAATTCAACATCTTCAATACCGATCGCCAGCTCTCCGCTCTACAGACCGCAGCCAACATGCTCGGCCATCTCAGCGAGAAGAAATCGCTCGTCTATTTCGCCAGCGGCCTCCGCCTCAACGGCCTCGACAATCAGGCCCAACTCCACGCCACCGTCAACGCGGCCATTCGAGCTGGCGTGTCGTTCTGGCCCATCGATTCTCGCGGACTGGTGGCGCGCGCTCCTTTGGGCGATGCCACTCAGGGCTCGCCCGGCGGCCTCGGCATGTACTCGGGCGAATCGGCTCTTGCAGTGACGACTAGTTTTCAACGCTCCCAGGACGCGCTCTACTCGCTCGCGGCCGACACCGGCGGCAAAGCGCTCCTCGATTACAACGACCTGACGCAGGGCATCCGGCAGGCGCAAAAATCTGTCTCGAGTTACTACATCCTTGGCTATTACACAACCAACACCGCGCAGGACGGCAAATTCCGCCGCATCAAAATTTCGCTGAACTCGAACCTCTCCGCCACTCTCGATTACCGCCAGGGCTACTATGCCGGGAAACAATTCGGGAAATTCACTCTCGCCGATAAAGAGCGCCAGCTCGAAGACGCGCTCATGCTCCCCGACCCCGTCACCGAGCTCACGATCGCGATGGAGGTCGATTACTTCCAGCTCAACCGCGCCGAATATTTCGTCCCGCTCGTCGTGAAAATTCCGGGCCGCGAGCTCGCGCTCGCGAAACGCCGCGGCGCAGAACATACGCTGATAGATTTCATTGGCGAAATCAAAGACGAGTACGGCACCACGGTCAGCAATCTCCGCGACAAGGTCGATGTCAAACTCAGCGAAGCCAGTGCCGCCGAGCTCGCACGGCGTCCCGTCGAATACGACGCCGGTTTCACCCTATTACCCGGCAAGTACACAATCAAGTTTCTCGCCCGCGATGCGGAAACCGGTCGTATCGGCACCTTTCAAACCACTTTCGTGATTCCAAACTTAAACAAAGAAGTGCAGCGGCTGCCCATCAGCTCCGTCGTCCTGAGCAGCCAGCGCGTCGACCTCAAAGATGCCCTGTACAGCGTCAAAGATAAGAAGAATGCCGAGGCCGTCAATCCGCTCCTCGAGAGCGGCCAGAAACTCGTGCCGAGCGTCACGCGGGTCTTTCACAAGGCTCGCGAAATGTATGTCTATCTTCAGGCGTATGAACAGGGCGCGCCCGCTACGGAACCGCTCGTCGCCTTCGTCACATTCTTCAACGGCAACACGAAGGCGTTCGAGACGCAACCCATCCGGGTGAAAGATGGCATGAACAACCGCGTAAAAACCATGCCGCTCGAATTCACCATCGCGCTCAACACACTGTCTCCCGGCAAGTACGATTGCCAAGTCACTGTCCTCGACCCGGTGTCGCAGAAAGCCGCCTTCTGGCAGGCGCCGGTGGTGCTAATTCCGTAACTCGGCCCAGAACTGTTTTTGTTTGTCGGATGCCTCGTCGTTGCTGTAGCCGAGCGCGTTGGCACGAACCGGATACTTACGGTGCATCACAGAGATTTTCGTGCCATGCGTTCCGTCCACGGCAGGCCGTTCCGCCTGTTACCGGCTGACCTTCGGAGTTAGCTGAAAGTGTTCTACGGACTTCTCCGCCTTTGTTAAGCGGCTGGGTGGCCTGATGCCGCCCGGCCAGGGTCTGGCCAAATTCCTCGCGATCGTAAATGCTAGGCCGTTTTGCACGAGCAATCCGCTACCGGCCGTTGCGGACCGCGGTCGTGTTGGGGAAAGAAGGTGTTAAACCAAAAGTCTGGATTTGGTGGATTTGCGCGCGCCGCTTTGAGTGCAACCAAAGCTCGATAACGCACGCATTGATCGAGAAGCCGATCCAGAACGCGATGCCGAAGAACTGCCCTGGGCCAAGATGCGTGCGTGAACTTGTAGCAAAGAATATTCCCATGACTGGGCGAGTAGTTGCAATAC
>JAFAQG010000746.1 GCA_019246575.1 Acidobacteriaceae bacterium | reverse complement strand
CAATCAATCGCTTCTCGCCGGACTGCGAATCCGCTGCGACCACCGCGGCCCGGCTTACGCTCGAATGCAGCTGCAGAGCTTCCTCGATCTCGCCCAACTCGATACGAAATCCGCGAATCTTCACTTGGTGGTCCGTGCGCCCCAGGCATTCGAGCGTACCGTCGTGCCGGCGCCGTCCCAGATCGCCTGTGCGATACAGGCGCGATCCATCTCGACGAAACGGATCTGGAATGAATTTCTCAGCAGTCAGAGCGGGCTGGTTCAGATATCCGCGCGCAACGCCACTCCCGCCGATGTATAAATCACCCGCCACACCAGCAGGCGCCAGATCGAGGTTGGTATCGAGGATGTAGCACTCCGTATTCGCGATCGGCCAGCCGATCGGGATTGGAACCCCAAATCCGCTTTCCACGCGCTCGACTGTGGACCAGATCGTCGTCTCCGTCGGCCCATACATGTTCCACAATTCAGAGCAGCGGCTTAGCAACGCACTCGCTAAATCCGACGGCAGCGGCTCGCCACCGCACAACACCTTCAGCGGATGCCGCCCGCGCCAGCCGGCCTCGATCAACATGCGCCAAGTCGCGGGTGTGGCTTGCACGCACGTCGCGCGAGAGGACTCAAGACACTCGGCCAGGCGCACGCCGTCGCGCGCCTCTTCATGACTGATCAGTTCGATTCTTGCTCCCACCGTAAGCGGTAGCAACAACTCGAGACCCGCGATATCGAACGATATCGTTGTGAGGGCAGCCAGCACATCCTCACTCGTAAGACCCGGTTCCACAGCCATGGATCGCAGAAAGTTCACGACACCGCCATGCGTCACCTGAACTCCCTTGGGGCGGCCCGTCGATCCGGACGTGAAAATGACATAAGCCAAATCGGCGGGATCTACCAAAACGCTGGGGGCGGTAGCGGGCCTATTTTCCAGCCGCACCGTATCGATCTCGATTACTTCCGCAGTGGACTGCGGAATCCGGCTTCGAATGGATGATTGCGTAAGCAGCAGGAGTGCGCCTGAATCCTCAACCGCCCAACCGATTCGCTGCGCCGGATACTCGGGGTCGAGCGGCACATACGCAGCGCCTGTTTTGAGCACACCCAATATGGCAACCAGCATGTCGAGCGAGCGCTCCATGCAAATTGCGATGAGCGCACCTGTTCGCGCGCCCTGCTTGCGAAGATATGCGGCGAGCTGATTAGACTTGAGCTCCAGCTCCCGATAGCTGAGTACTTCTCCGCGGAACCGAATAGCGGCGGCATCCGGTGTGCGAAGCGCTTGAGCGCTCGTCAAATGATGGATCGCGGAGAACGAATCATCCGGCCGCGCGGTGGAATTCCAGTCCTGAACGATCACCCGCCGGTCCGATTCTGCCATCACCGGCAGTTCGTCTATCGGCGTATTGGACGCTTCGGCGGCCGCTCGCAGAAATTCTTCGAGTCCGCGCAGCATCCTCTGTATCGTGGCCCGTTCGAAAAGGCTCGCATTATATTCAAATGCCAGAGAGAGGCCCTCCGGCACTTCTTCTGCATAGAGTGAGAGGTCGTTCTTCGCGGACCGGCGCTCCAGTGGAACAGGCTCAATCTGGAAGCAGCCGGGTTGCGATTCGCTGCTCGGCGTGTTCTGCAATATGAACATCGCTTGCACCACCGGTGAATACGCTGTCTCTCTTTGCGGCCGAAGCATTTCGACCACTTTGCCGAACGGCGCGTCCTGGTTGGCATAAGCGGCCCGAGCGGAATCGCGCACGCGCCCGATCAACTCGCGAAACGAAGGCCGGCCATGCGTGCGAGTACGGATCGCCAGGACATTCATGAACAGCCCGATCAACGGTTCGAGCTCCAGCCGGTTCCGGTTTGCGACGGGCGTCCCGACCACGATGTCGTTCTGTCCCGTGTAACGGCTGAGCAGGGCGCTGTAAGCCGCAAGAAGCGTCATGAAGAGAGTGGCTCCCTCCCGCTCGCCCACAGCCGCGATGCTTCGTAACACGTGCGAAGGCAGAACAGTCGCTTCGAGTCCTCCCGCCGTGCTTTGCACTGCTGAGCGCGCATGATCGAG
>JAFAQG010000737.1 GCA_019246575.1 Acidobacteriaceae bacterium | reverse complement strand
GAATCACATTCTACGCAGGTCGCGGGTTAACCTTTTTACATAGAGCTTTATGCATTTTCCCCCAAAATCCAGTGCGGCGGTGGTGTGCGGTATCGCTGCCGGGCTGATGATTCGCGTCGCAATCTCGCAGCCCTCTGCCGCGACGGTAGAAGCCGCCGCCGCGCCCGCGCCGAAGCTGAATTTGCCACCGGGGATGCCTCCCCTCGAGGACCCCAAGAACATCTACGCCGCCGACAAACCCGGGATGTTGAGCCCGGTCGTGCGACAGTATCCATCGCTCATCTACGTTCCCAATTCGAAAAGCGACAGCATCGACATCATCGATCCAGCCACCTGTAAGATCGTCCACCACTTCGCGCTTCCGAAGCACGGGCGCAAGGGCTCGCTCGAACCGCAGCACGTTGTCCCGTCTTGGGACCTCAAGAAACTCTGGGTTGCGCAGGACCTGGGAGATCAGCTGACCGAAATCGATCCCTCCACCGGCAAGGAAGGCCAGACCATCCACGTCGACGATCCCTACAACATGTATTACACGCCCGACGGCAAATACGCCATCGTCATGGCAGAGCGCGAGAAACGAATGGATTTCCGCGATGCACAGACGATGAAAGTTGTTAATCGCGTACCCGTCCATTGCGCAGGCGTGAACCACGCCGATTTCTCCATTGACGGCCGCTACATGATCGCGACCTGCGAATTCTCGAGCGAACTGTTAAAAGTGGATGTCGCGGCACAGAAGGTCATCGCGCACCTGAAGCTCACGCCTTTTGGAATGCCTCAGGATTGCCGCACCGCGCCCGATGGAAAACTTTTTTACGTCGCGAATATGGATGCCAATGGCGTGCATGTCATCGATGGCGACAATTTCAAACAGATCGGATTCATCCCCACCGGCGTCGGCGCTCATGGCCTCTATTTCAGCCGCGACGCCAAGTATATGTATGTCTCGAATCGGGGCACGCCTCAGGACCACTCGGACGGCTCGGTTTCACTCATCGACCTCGCAACGCGAAAAGTCGCGACGAAATGGCCGATACCAGGCGGCGGCAGTCCCGATATGGGTGGCGTGTCCGCAGACGGCAAGCTGCTGTGGCTTTCCGGCCGCTACAACGGCGAGATTTACGCATTCGACACCTCGAATGGAAATCTGCGCGCCCGCATCAAAGTGGGTAGGGAGCCCCATGGACTCTGCGTCTATCCACAACCGGGCCGTTACTCGCTCGGCCACACCGGCAACATGCGCTGAAGTACTTTCTTTCTGAATGTCACTTCCTGAACCCTGGCTCCGCGGACCCATCGAAGGCGTCCACCCTCTCGTCATGCCCGTCTTTTTCAGCTTTACGCAAGTCCGTGAAGATCTCGCCAAGCAGACTGCCGGACTCACGCACGATCAGCTTTGGCGCAAAATGGATGGCGCTTCACTCGGCTTCCATCTCAAACACATCGCGGGCAGCGTCGAACGAATCACGACCTACCTCATGGGCGAGCAGCTAACGGACGAACAGCTTCAAAGTTTAAAACAGGAGAGCACTCCTGACTCAGATCTCCGCGAACTGCTTGAGAAAATAGACCAGAGCCTCGCTGCTTCCGAACAGAAACTGCGAACCATCGATCCGAAAACCATCTACGAATCCCGCTCCGTGGGACGAAAAGCGTTACCAACCACCGTCCTCGGCCTGATTGTCCATCTCGCCGAGCACACCCAGCGCCATTTAGGGCAGGCCATCTCCACCGCAAAACTACTCCGGCACTCAGGCTGATGTCGGACTTTACGCGCTTGCTAAAGCGCAATCGCAATTACCGCTTCACGTGGATCGGTCAGATTGTCAGCGAGGCGGGCGATCACTTCAACAACGTCGCCGTCCTCAGCCTCGCGGTTGCCGCCACGCATAACGGCGCAGTCGTCGCCGGCATCATGCTCTCCCGCGCCATTCCGGCTGTTATCGCAGGCCCGCTCGCCGGTGTGCTCTTGGACCGCTTCGACCGCAAACGCATTATGATCGCAAGCGACCTCGTCCGCGGCGTCATTGCGCTCGGCTTCATCCTCGCCATCGGCTATAGGCAAACCTGGCTGCTGTATCTGCTAAGCGCGCTCCTGATGCTCGCCTCGCCATTCTTCACCAGTGGACGATCGGCCATCCTGCCTGTCATTGCCACGCCCGAAGAACTGCACACCGCCAATTCGCTCACTCAGACCACTTCCTGGATCACGCTTGCTATTGGCGCACTCCTCGGCGGCACAACTGTGGCAGCCTTCGGATATCACGTCGCCTTCGTCTTCAACTCCATCTCGTTCTTCGTCTCCGCTCTCTGCATTTTTCAACTCGCATCCCCGCACGGCACGTTCCGGGCGCTGCACCGGACCATCGAAGAAACGAAAATTGCGCGCCCGTGGCACGAGTACCGCGAAGGCTTGGCTTATATGGCCACCACTCCACTCGTGCTCGGCATCGGCCTTCTCTCGGTCGGCTGGGCCAGCGGAGGTGGCGCGGCGCAAGTCCTCTTCACCTTATTCAGCGAATTGGTCTTTCAACGTGGAGCCCAAGGCTTAGGCGAGCTATGGGGCACCGCCGGAATCGGCCTGCTCATTGGCGGCATAGTTGGGAATCGCCTGGGCAAACGGATCGGTTTCGAACATTACAAACTCACCGTATTCGTTTGTTACCTGCTGCACGGTGGCGCATACGTCGTATTCAGCCAGATGCACAACTGGGGTTGGGCCCTGTTCTTTATGGGGCTCTCGCGCGCGGCTGTCGCCGTGAGCTCGGTTTTGAATTGGTCGAACCTGCTGAAGCACGTCGAAGACAGGTTTCGCGGCCGCGTCTTCTCCACCATCGAAACCATGAGCTGGTCCACCATGATGCTCTCCATGCTCGGAGCGGGAACCGCGTCCCAGCACTACAGCATTCGTGCCATCGGCGCAGCTTCGGGTCTCCTCAGCTCTTCCACTGCCATCTTCTGGGCTTGGGCAAACTGGACCGGCAAACTGCCGGAACCGCCGCTGACTGCTCCCGACACTGAGGTCGAACTACCCCAACAGGTCACAGCCTGAACGCGCCTGATTTCCTGCGAGCGCCCGCCACCCAATGCGAGAATATTAGGAACTTTAGCATCTGGCTTCGAATCGAACAGTTGCGCCGGTTCTGCGCAATTCGCGGTCGCGGCGTGAAGCAATATGGCAGACGTGGACTACGAGACTCAGGAGCAGACACAGGAACGGCGCACAACGCCGGAGCAAAGCGATTCTGAGTCACGCAAACGGGCAACCAATCCTCGCCGCGGAAGAACCATCCGCTTCATCGTTCTGGCCGTCATTGTGCTTGCTCTCGTCGCCGCCATTCCCATCTACGCCTATTACTCCGTCCGCGAATCAACCGACGATGCGCAGGTCGACGGACATCTGGTGCCCATCAGCCCGCGAATAAGCGGCACCATCGTCTCGGTGCTCGTCAATGATAACCAGCAGGTAAAGGCAGGCGACGAACTGGTCCGGCTCGATCCGGCCGATTATCAGGTCACGTTGGACCAGGCCAAGGCGCAACTTGCAACAGCCGAAGCCAACACCACCGAATCGGAAGTCAATCTCCCCGTCACCAACATCAATACGCGTGGCCAGGTGAGCACAACAACTGCTGAAGCCGAGCAGTACGTCGCCGGCGTCCGATCCGCCGAACAGGCCGTTAACGCTACGCGCGCTCAGGTCACTTCGGCGAACGCAGACCTTGCCGCACGCCAGGCAAACCTCGTCAAAGCGCGACGCGATCTGGCGCGCATGAAAGACCTCGTCGAAAAAGACGAAGTCTCAAAACAGGACTATGACGCAGCAGTCGCCGCCGCCGACGCAAACGCAGCGCAAGTAGAATCGGCGAAGGCCGATGTCACCGCCGCGCAGCACAATCTCGATCAGGCGATGGCCGAAGTCGATCAGGCCAAAGCCCGCCTTTCAACAGCATTGGTACAAAAGCGACTCAGCCAGGAAATTCGTCCTAAGCAGGTCGAAGTCAGCCAGGCACGATATAAACAGGCTCAGGCACAAGTACAACAGAGAAAGGCCGATGTCGATCTTGCGCAGCTCAATCTCACTTACACCATTATTCGCGCTCCCCTAGACGGCGTTGTCAGCCGCAAGACCGCCGAGCCTGGCATGCAAGTGTCCCCCGGTCAGCAGATTATGGCGTTAGTGCCGCTCGACGATGTTTGGGTAACCGCGAACTTCAAAGAGACGCAGCTCAGAAAAATGCGCGTGGGCCAAAACGTTCGCATTCATGTCGATGCATTCGGCGGCAGCCGGGAGTACAAGGGCCACATTGACAGTATTGCCGGCGCATCCGGTGCGAAGTTCAGTTTGCTTCCACCCGAGAACGCCACCGGAAACTACGTCAAAGTCGTGCAGCGCATTCCCGTGAAGATTGTGCTCGAGCCGGGAGAAAACCGCGATCATCGTCTCCTCCCCGGCATGTCGGTCGTGCCCACCGTGTTGTTGAACTCCAACCCGCGGCAGGATCGATCGTAACTACTCGCTGCATGGCTACTGCCGAAGCAGCCGTCCACGAAGCGCCCCATGCCGCGCAGCCGCAGTGGACTCCCCAATACAACCCCTGGCTCATCGCCCTTGTCGTAACGCTGGCCAGCTTCATGGAGGTGCTCGATACCAGCATCGCCAATGTCGCGCTCCCACATATCGCCGGCAATCTCTCCGCCGCCGAAGACGAAGCCACCTGGGTACTAACCTCTTATCTTGTCTCGAACGCCATCATTCTGCCTCTCAGCGGCTGGTTCTCCTTTCTGATCGGCCGGAAAAACTTCTACATGGCGTGCGTCGTCGTGTTTACTCTGAGTTCGTTTGCGTGCGGGGTTGCGCCCAGCCTCGGCCTCCTGGTCTTCTTCCGCGTATTGCAAGGCATCGGAGGCGGCGGGCTGCAGCCGAGCGAACAGGCCATCCTCGCCGATACATT
>JAFAQG010000736.1 GCA_019246575.1 Acidobacteriaceae bacterium | reverse complement strand
CAGGTCGCCGGTTCGATCCCGGCGGGTGGCTCCAGTGATTCCTACTTACACTCGCAACTGGGTTGCTGCTCAGTCCACCGACCGAACCGGCACCATGCTGACATCGTGCAGGCGCCAATCAACGGACTCGGCGATGTCCCTCGCCTGCTTGACGCGGTCTAGTAAGTCGCGCTCGTCGCGGGGCTCGATGAAGATTTGGCCCGTAAGCACATGTCGTCCTCCCGCAGCCGCACTCTTGCGTTGGCGACCCAGTCAAGACGTTGAATTGCGTGCTGAAGTCTGTCGATGGCGGGATCTTCCTTCTGACTATCGATGTCGGAAGGCCGTTTGTTCATTAATGCGCAACGCTGTTGCGCAGGTTCACATAGCCGTCTTTAACGATTTCGGCGGATACAATCGCCGCTGCCGCAGAATGTGCCCACCATAAGCCATACGCGATGCCGATGATTCCAGCAACGCCCGCGATGCCTGAGAGCCAATCCCCCTTGTTCAGTTCTGCGGATACGTGCAGCGTCTTATCGTGCAACTCGGCCGCGAGCCTAATCTTTTTGCGGCCGAGCACGACCGGAGGGACCACGCTGTATACGAGAGCGACGACCATCAACCAGGCCAAGCCAGATTTCTCTACCGAATACGTGGACCGTCTGAACCGTCGGGTGTTGGGCCGCAATCAGTTTCATGGGGGAATCGCCCAGGATAAACAAACCGAAGCCGGCCAACGTCACAACACCGGCGGGTTCGCTGCCGCGGTGTATGACCCAGGGTGGGTTTTCGACGATGCGGACGCGAATGTTGTGACGCTGTCGGACGTGCTGCAGAGTTTTTTCGGGATCGCGCGGCAAACTGCTGCAGCCCATCGAGACGAGCAATGAGGCGAGAGCCGCAGCAGTGCCAATGGCGCCGCGTGCTAATAAATGTGCAGGATGGAATGCACGCACCCGGCGCAGCGTGACCATATTAGCGGGATGTAACCGGACGAGCGCCGGTCTCGCTCGTAATGCCTACAGGACAGGCTTTACGCGCCTGGTGCGACGTTCATCGAGCCGCATTATTGCAAGTTATTCCCATAGTCGATATAGCACCTGCTGTTTACGGCGAGTTCGCGCTGTATGAGGAAATAGCGGTCAGTGCCGTCAGCACCGAGCCACGTCATATTGTAATAGGCGCCGTTCGGGGCCTGCAGCTGGTGCGAGCCGAAGGTCCAGGCGCATTTATCCGCGTCTTCGCTTCCCCTCCTGTCGTACCAGGCATTGAGGTCGGGGTCTGTATTCGCCTCCTCCAGCTCGTGTGCGATCACAGAAACCATCCCGTCCACGCCCGCATTGCCATTGGGCCCGAGGGTCTGTGCGGCGCAAGCGTTCAGGCATCGATAAGCATTGCCTACAAATGCGTATTTGATGTCAGAGCCCGAAATCGTGCCCGCCGTGTGCCAGCCGCAGTATCTGGAACAGAAGCCGGAGGATTCCGATACGTCTGACGAAGTGAGCACAAAGTAGATGCCGTTACTATCGTTGGGCAGGTTGCCGCTCTTAATAGCGACGCTAACTACGGCCTGTACCGTGAGATCCGACAGACGTTTACCGTGGGAGTAACTATCGGTATATTCTCCAGCCGTTACGAACGTACCACTCACCCCGTTATACGATGCATTGGTCATGTAATAGGGTGAACCGCTAAGTCCATTGAGAAAATCGCGAACGAGCTGTTTACCTGCGGGTGTATCGCTGCTGTTACTTTGGTTCCAGTTCCCATACCAAATGAGATAGACAGCCGGAGCCGCGAGCACGGGTCCGCCATGAAAGGTGATGACCGGGGTGATTACACCGGTTGAGCCCGCTGTCGGCGCATAGCTCTCGGGTGAGTTCATTCGATGCGGGATGACATCCGGCGCGCCGGCCCCTTCCGATAGGGCATTGGGGTGGTCGCGACCGACGGTTGAGTGCTTGTCGGGCACATTCTGGGCACATAACAGTCCAACGCTGAGCAGCATGGGGCCACAAGCGGCGCATGCTACGCGAGTTCTATTGTTCATGCGGTTCCTCCTGGAGCACAGAGGTGCAAGGTATATTCCTGGATTGTACCGCTATTCCGACAATACGGTTGGGACTTTTTCGCTAATACGGCAAGGTTTTTTAATATGCCGGCACTTAATGGTCGCGCTTTGCCGAAATCTCGAGCACTTGAATAGAGTACGGCGGAACGGTATAGCGGAACTCAGTTCTTACGTTCGGCAACACCGTTTCGACTGGCTTGATTCGGGTCGGAGCGGAGATGGTATTCGTTTCGTCGGGATCGCGTGCGGTCAGGCTAGTGAGTTTGCCGTTCGCGCCAATATCGCGCGCACCATGGATTCTGATCTCGAGCGGCTGCGCCACCGAAGAAGCGTTGACCAGCTTGAGAAACAATGCGCCGGTCGCGCTGTTTATGGTTGCGGAGTGAAAGAAGCGTGACGCCATCCCCTGAACGCTGCTCTCGGCCACCTCATCTCCAACATGATTGCTAAAAATCACTTGCGCATAGTAACCGGGAGATCCGTAGCTGATAAGGCCGTCGTAGCCGATGAGGTCGGTAGCCCATTGCATTCCTCCCGGATTGACGTTCACCAAGAGCGGAGCATAGCTTGCCATAATGACGACATCGCTGTTGCGCTCCATGCCCGTCATCCAGGCAGCGTCTCCGAGAGCGGCGTGAAAATTAGGCGTCGGAGTGCCTTCGCGCGTGGCCCATTCACCAACGAAGACCTTTGGCCCGTTGCGGTCTGTTTTGTCGTAGTGATGATCATCCTCAAAGAAGGCTTCCGCCGAGCGGTAGAAGTGATCGTCGATCACATCCGGCCGCCGGCTCTTCACTGCTGTCGTCGCAATAAGTTGTAACCGGGGATAGCGCTTCTTGATAGCGTCGTAGAACTGTGCATAACGCGCGTCGTAGCTGCCCGACTTGTCAAACTGATCCTCGTTGCCAACTTCGACGTATGTGAGCGGGAACGGCGCAGGATGTCCGTCTTTCGCTCGCCTGGCGCCCCATTGAGTATCTGTTTTACCGCTGACATAGTCGATCTCGTCTAGCGCGTCCTGCACATACGGTTCGAGATCGGGTCCAGGCGCGACATTCTCACGAGCGAGTGAGTAACCCGCGTAAACAGCCAAGACCGGCTGCATGTGCAGATCCTCGCACCACTCGAGAAACTCGAGCAGCCCCATGCCGTCCGACGAATGATAGCGCCACGGACTGGGATGCGTGGGGCGGTCTACCAGCGGGCCGATTGTTTTTTTCCAATCAAACCGGTCTGCAATGTGATCGCCTTCCAGGTAATTGCCACCGGGAAACCGTAAGAACGCGGGCTTCATCGCGGCTAACTTTTCCATAAGGTCGATGCGATTGCCGTTCGGCCGGTTGTGGTAAGTCGGAGGGAAAAGTGAGACCAGATCGAGCCACAACGTGCCGGGATTTTGAACAGATAACGTCAGATGGTTTTCCGCAGACGGCTGAATTGCGCCGGTCCGTAACTCGAAAGTGTACTGTTTCCACTCGGGACTGAGAGCGGGCACAGTAGCTTTCGCCACCACGGCGCCTGAGTTATTGCTAATGAGACTTACAGTAAGCGGCCCGAGCGAAGGCGTATCGGTTTTCGCATACAAAGAGCCGTGATACGCAGTATTGGCCCGCAGCGGTATTCCCCAGTAGCCTTCGTTCTCGACACCGGCGGGGCTGGCCGCATCTGCTTTTTCGATGCTCACTTTCAGGCTGTCGGTGAGAGCTGCACTCGGACCGGTAGTCTTCTGCACTGCCATGGAGGCGCGAGCATCGCCTACTTCGACAAGGGTCCAGTGGGCGGGATCCCGTTTCTCGGTAGTAAACGTCTGATCACGGAAAACCCGGTTCCGCACCAGCTCCGCATACAATCCGCCATCGTAGGAATAGTTGATCTCCTCCGTCATTAAGCCGTAGAGCATGGGGCTGACCTTGTGAACCGGCTTACTGACATCGATGTCCAGAGAGGCCGGCTGCGGTATCGTTTGCGACACGGCCGCAACGCCGCCAACGAGACAAAGCACAGCGAGTTTGCGGGCACACAGTGTTCGAGACATAAATCTATAGAATCACCCCGGAATCAAAGATAAGTGTGAATGTTTGATGTTGAGCGCGCGGTTTCAGTTTATATCGCAGGGGGCCAGAATCAGAGCCGGCGTGGTTTAAATGCGCGAAATCATGCCCGTGCGCGGTATTTTAGGATGCGTTCCGACGCGCAACGGGTAGGGAACTGCGGCTGCGCCGACGGGCTATAGTGGAGCGATGGCGAATTGGACGGTTGTCGAAGGACTACTCTCGGACGGCATGCCGATGCGGATGTACTTGGCGGAGCATGGCGGGAAGTTGTGGGCTGCGGCGCTGCACGATGACGACCATCCGCGGACAGAAGCCGAATTCATGTGGGGATTGGGGGACAGTGCGCAATGGCGGCGCTGCGAAGTTCGAACCGCGCCGGACGTTGTGAAGAGCGCGGCGGCGCAGATCACCGAATACTTCTCAGGTGGTCGCGAAACGTTTGACCTCCCGATGGAACTGCGCGGCACGACTTTTCAAACGCAAGTCTGGCGGCAACTGCTTGCGATTCCCTTCGGCTCGGTCGCAAGTTATGCAGAAATAGCGGCGGCGATCGGGCACGAGAAGGCGGTGCGGGCCGTCGGGAATGCGAACGCGCGGAATCATCTGCCGGTATTTGTGCCGTGTCATCGCGTGATTGCCTCGGGCGGCGGGCTGGGCGGATTCACGGGCGGTATTGGGTTAAAGAAGCGGCTGCTGGCCCATGAGTCTGCCGTTCTTGCACGACGGCCCGCGGCTTAGATACGAATTCTCAACCCGCTGTCGATCGTGCTTTCGCGACCGGGCGTGAGATGACGTGCTCGAGGGCGTCGAAAAAGTCCTCTTCGTTTTCGAGCGTCATATCGATCTCGAGCCATACCAAATCAAGTTCGCCGATCGCCGATACGGTATTCGCGGGCAGGTTGATACTGTCCTTTTCGGTAGTGACCAGGAGATCTGCGCCGTTCACGCGAGCATGATGCGCGATCCTCTGCAGTTCGACTGGCTTGTAATGGTGATGATCGGGGAAAGTCCACCGCGAAACAACGTCTAGATTCAGCGTGTCGAGCGTGTTCCAAAAGCTCTGCGGATTGCCAAGACCGCAAAAAGCAGCAACACGCCGCGATTCCAACGTGGAGAGCGCAGCAGTTGAGCGATAATCGCGCCATCGACGAACGGCAAGGCGCGTGCGAAAGATTGGCGCCGAGGAATTATGTTCGCGCAGCCTCGCGCGCACAGCGTCGAAGCGGCGGTCGTCATCTGCACGCGTCACGACAAACAGGCTAGCGCGCTGCAAAGCGTGTAGCGGTTCGCGTAAGCGGCCGGCCGGCACTACTTCTCCGCCGCCAAACGGATCCAGA
>JAFAQG010000174.1 GCA_019246575.1 Acidobacteriaceae bacterium | reverse complement strand
GAAGAAACAACTGATGATCGCGTGCCTTGCTCTGAGCGGGCTCATTGGAAGCACGACAAGCCTGCAAGCCCAGCATTCCGACACCTACTACCACCATCAACGAAGCCATTACGTCAAACACGATGGAAAGAAGAAGACGGTAAAGCGAACAGGCATTGGTGCCGGAGCGGGAGCGGCTGTCGGTGCGTTGGCCGGTCGCGGGAAAGGCGCGGCGATTGGTGCTGCTGCTGGCGGCGCGGCTGGATTCGCCTACGACCGGCACAAGAAAAACGAAGCGCGGCGGGATCAGTAAATCCTCCCGGTTCCGCAGCGTCTTATCGGGCGTCCGTACATTCTAAACAACGCCCGTTTTCGCTAGTTTACGCCCCATCAATTCCTTGCCTTCGCCGGACCGGACATGCAGACTGAAGCGGTTCCATGATCGCCGCATCGGCGTGGGCGGTCGCAGACTTCGATTCGTGCTCGCGGCAAACTGCTGAAGACCGCTGAGCTAAGAGCCCTGAACTGCTTCTACTCATCAAATTGCAATTCGTCGCCGTTCCACCTCATGCCACAATAAATCCGTCATGCGAGCGACCTGCTTACAACTCTCTATGGCGCTAGCGGCGTATGCAACTGCGCTCCCGGTGCTCTCTGCAGCGCCTGCGTCTTTCAGCATTGAGCAGGTCATGAGCGCTCCCTTTGCATCTTCCGCCATTGCCGCGCCCCAACCTGCGAGCGTCGCATGGCTGCTCGATGAACAGGGGAAAAGGAATGTTTGGGTCGCCTCTGCGCCCGACTGGAAAGGGCACAAGCTCACAAAGTTCGATCAGGACGATGGCCAGGAGATCGCCGATGCCGCGTGGGCGCCCGACGGCAGTTATCTGCTGTTTGCACGCGGCGGCGATTTCGAAATGGGCCGCGATAATCCGAACCCCGCGCTCAGTCCCCAAAAACCCGATCAGTCCATCTGGATCGTTCGCATGGACGGCTCTCCCGCCAAAAAACTCACCGAAGGCCGTGCCCCGGCCATTTCGCCCAAAGGAGATCTGGTCGCCTTCCTGCGCGCCGGGCAAATCTTCACCATGAAGCCTGGAGGCGAAGACGTCAAGAGCGCCGTTGCCCTGAAAGGCACGGCAGCCGATCTGAAATGGTCTCCGAACGGCGTCATGCTCGCCTTTGTCAGCGAGCGCCAGGACCATAGCTTCATCGGTCTCTACACGCCTGCCGAGAACAGTTTGAAATATCTCGATCCGAGCGTCGACCGCGATTCCTTCCCCGTCTGGTCGCCCGAAAGCACGCACATTGCGTATGTCCGAATTCCCGCAAAGAGCAGGGCGTTTGCGTTTGGCCCTCAAAGAGAAGGCGAGCCCTGGTCCATTCGCATTTCGGACGTCACATCGGGAGCCGCGCGCGAGGCGTTTCGTGCCAAACACGGCCCCGGAAGCGTCTTTCACGGCATTGTCGGGCGCCACCAGATCATCTGGACTGCGAACGACCGCATCGTGTTTCCGTGGGAGCAAACCGGGTGGTCTCATCTCTATCGCATCCCGGTGCACGGCGAAACTCCAACCGAACTGACGCCCGGCGAAGGCGAAGTGGAAGACGTCGCCGCATCGCCCGATCGCAAAACGATTTACTATTCAACTAACATCGGCGACATCGATCGCCGTCATCTCTGCAAGCTGGATCTGACCGCGTCGACGGCGCCTGCCGTGGTCACCCGCGGCCGAAATAACGGCAACGAAGATATCGAATGGGACCCGACGCCCGTGGCGGACAATTCCGCCCTGGTCTTCCTTGCCTCGAGTTACAACCAGAAGGCGCACGCCGTCGTGCGCACTCCCGCCGGCGTAACGAAGGCGCTTGCTCCCGAAACTGTTCCGCAGGACTTCCCCGCCCCGGCGCTTGTCAAACCTCAACCCGTCCTGATCACCGCTGCAGACGGCCTCGAGATCCACGGACACCTGTTTCTGCCCTCGAACCACTCCGAGGCGCACCGCTCCCCCGCCCTCATCTTTTTCCATGGTGGTTCGAGACGCCAGATGCTGCTCGGGTTCCACTACATGGATTATTATTCGAACGCCTATTCGCTCAACCAGTTTCTCGCAAACCACGGATACATCGTCCTCTCAGTCAATTACCGCAGCGGCATTGGCTATGGACTGAACTTTCGCGAAGCCGTAAACTACGGCGCAACGGGAGCGAGCGAATTCAATGACGTCATCGGCGCAGGCCTCTATCTGAAATCGCGCACCGATATAGATCCAAGACGCATCGGCGTGTGGGGCGGGTCCTATGGCGGATATCTCACCGCTATGGCTTTGGCGCGTGCTTCCGATCTGTTCGCGGCCGGCGTCGATTTCCACGGCGTCCACGAATGGAACACCGAAATCCAGAACTTTGCGCCGACCTACGATCCCCGAGTTCAGACCGATGCCGCCAGAATCGCCTTCGAATCCTCCCCCATGGCGTCCATCAAGACCTGGAAATCTCCGGTGCTACTGATTCACGGCGATGACGATCGAAACGTCCAGTTTTCGCAAACCGTCCGGCTCGTCGAAGCGCTTCGCCAGCAACACGTCACGTTCGAACAGCTCATCATCCCGAACGAGATTCACGGCTTCCTGATGCATCGGCATTGGCTCCAGGCTTACAACGCCACTGCCGATTTCTTCGCACGCAAACTGCACTGACGCTCGGTTGTCTGAGCCACGACCGCAGCACGGAGTGGTTGCGGCGAACTTGCCCTAACGCGAGTCCGCAATCAGCCAGCTGCCGCCACGCCGCACGAGAACGTACGTCATCTTGGTGCCTGGATTCTGTTTGTCGGTTCCGTCTGTGAACACCTGGTCGACTTCGTGTATGCAGTCAACGGTTGCGCGGTCGCCTTCGATCCGTGGAACAGACGTCGGTTGAATCCGCATCGTTATCGAGCGCGTGCTCGAGAGCTCCTCTTTCACGGTTCGCCGGCCGAGCGTCGGGCGCAGCGCTAGTATCTTCGCCACGTCCTTCGTATTCCACGCCTCCGAATAGCTTTCTAAAGCTGCGACGATTTCCTTCCACTCACGAGAGGGCGCGAACGAGATCTCAGAAAGCAGCTTTTCCGCTTCTCTTTGTTCGCTGCTCGCAGCAAAGTCGTTTACCGGCGTGGCCTCGGCGAGATCGAGCGCGTGAACTGCCTGTTCCTCGCTCAGTTGCTGTAACAATCGCCGCGCATCGGAAGCATGCTCGCCCGCAGGATAAATTTCCACAAAATGCTCTAGAGACGCTCGTTGAGTCGTATCGACAGCTCTCCACGCCTCCGCTTCCGCCTCCACCCGCTGTGCTTCGACTAGCGTAAAAAGCCCCGGCTGTCTGTCAATTACGGCTGGACTTTGCGCACTCGGCATAACCGAACTCGGCGGGGCAACCGCACTCTGTTCGGTTAGAGTAACCGGCTCGCGCGTGCGTCGGGATTCTACCGGCACAGTCACGCGTACCGGAGCAGAAACAACTTGCACCGGAGTGGAAGAAAACTCCGCTCGACCCACGACATGCGGCGCAGGCTCTACTCTTGAGCTACGAGTCCTGATTGAGGGCGATACCGGCTCCGCATTATCTTGTCGGGATGCAGAGTGGCCGAAGCGAGCCGCCACCATATAGCCGAGCGCGGCCAATACAGCAATACTGCAGATCGCATAACCGGCGTTTCGAAAAGCGTACGATTTTGCTGCCGTCGAACTCCGGGCCCGGACCAAAATCATAGCTGTTTCTACAGGTGTTTGGCGCTTAAACGCGTGTCGGTCCAGCTCCGCACATACTAGAGTTTGGTGCGTTTTCAAGTAGAGTTCGTCGCTAACGATTTCGATCAGGCCGCGCGAGAACAAGCCCAAGTGATTCACCAAGCGAGTCATCGACATCGGTAGTATAACGCCGCCCAGGCACTCGGCCGTGAGATTACCTCAGTCCGTAATCTTTTCCATGCCGTACCAGTACTCTCAGTTACTTTCGCCTCGGCGATACGCCCGTAACCTGGAGTAAGTGCATCACATTCTCTTGCACGCCCCTAGCTCAAACTGGCGTGATCTAAATCCCGATCCTGTCAAAGAAGAAAGACGATGCTCAAGACCTTAATCAGAGGAACTTACCTTATAGCGGCCGCGTCGGCAGCTTTAGCCGCGCAGAACCTTTCGGTTCCCATCACTTCGAGTCTCGCGGCAGTGTTACCGCCGAAGAATAACTGTACCGGCCAAACCGGCTTAGCTTGTGTCATGCCAAACCTCTACGGCCCGTACGGGCTCGTGTTGCCGAATTCAACATTTCCGGCGCGATTCAACTCCTCTTTTCAATCCACCTTTGCCGCGCTGAACGATGCCATCGCTACCCAGATAACGTTGCTGCCGATGGCCAGCCCCGCCTCCGGTTTTACATTCGAGTTCGACACCAATACAGGTGTCTATAAGCGCTCCACAACCACTTTCGGCCCCATTCTCACCGAAAGAGCCGAAACGATCGGACGCCGGAAGATTTACGTCGGAGCTACCTTTCAACGCTTCCGATTCGACACAATCGATGGAA
>JAFAQG010000723.1 GCA_019246575.1 Acidobacteriaceae bacterium | reverse complement strand
CCAGCGTGCCCGTCGGAATCACAATGTTGCCGATTGGCGCGTTCGTGGTCACATTCCCAGACAGGCTTGTCCAGCCCTGAATCGCTTCGCCCTCGGAGTTCTCGAGTTGTCCCGTCGAATTAACCTGCAGATTCCCCGCACGCGTGTATTGGGTCGCGCCCGACGCCCCCTTATCTATGAGAAAGCCCTGACCTTGCACCGCCACATCCAGTGAATTGGAGGTTGATTGAATAGCGCCCTGCTGCGTGAAATTTCTCATCGTCACAGGGTTCTTTACGCCCATGCCTAGCTGTGTGGACCCATCCGCGGTCAGAGTCTGCGACATCACGTCATCGAAACTCACTGTCGTGGTCTTGTACCCGGTCGTATTAAGGTTCGCCAGATTATTGCCAACTACGCTGACCGCAGTCGATTCGGCGTTCAATCCTGACAAAGCTGTGTTGAAAGCTGTTAACAAGCGATTTCTCCTGAACGGCGTCGGGTGCGTTGCGAGCAGCACAGTGTTCTGCTGCGCATTTGGGCGACGTCTGTTTCGCCACAGTATGAGCAAATCGCGTGCCAATCGAAAAATGCCGAGAAACAGCCCGATTTCTTCCGTTTCCGTCGCAAATACGGACAGGGCGTGCGGCACAAATTAGTCACGTGTCAGAATTGCGTCGCACACGGACGAAAAACCGGAGGCGGGCGGGGGTTGTCCTCATTCGTGTAGTTGAGGGCGGAGCGCTTCCTGATTCACCCCCGAAAGTCGCGACAACGCGGGAACTTTTCGGTAGCTTCCTTCCAGCGTGCAGAACAAGTTGAACTTGATGATGTACCACAGTGCCGCAATTCCATCACGCGGGCCGATCTTCTTCCCCTCTTCATAAGTACGGCCGTAATAGCTGATGGGAGATTCATATATGGCACATCTCAACTTCGCAATCTTTGCCGTTACTTCAATCTCGAAACCAAATCCTCGCGATGTGATGATCATTTCACGGATGATCTCGCCGCGAAAGGCTTTATACCCGGTTTCGACGTCGGTTAAGTTGATATTCGTGAAGATGTTCGAGAGGAATGTCAGAGAGCGATTTGCGAGGTAATGATAGAAATACAAAACGCGCGCTGCCTTCCGGACCAGAAAACGCGAGCCGTAGACCACATCCGCGTGCCCGTCCACAATCGGTTTCAGCAAGTCGGGAATTTCCGAGGGATCATACTCCAGGTCAGCATCCTGAACTATGACGATGGCGCCGGTTGTCCGCCGAAAACCGGCCTTAAGCGCCTCAGTTTTGCCTTTATTGTCACGCTGGTGCAAGACGATGATTCGAGAATCCTCACCAGCAAGCGCATCCGCGAGCAACGGGGTACGATCGGTCGACGCGTCATTAACGATAACGATCTCGTGGAGATTCGGCAGCGCGCGCACCTTATTGATCACACGGCGCAGCGTCTTTTCCTCGTTATAGGCAGGCACAACCACTGATAGAAACGGCTGGTTTAGATCGAGCGGTATCATGCAATCAATCTCCAGGATAATAGCTCGGATTTGAGCGCCTCGCGTTGTCATGCCCGCCATTCCGGCCCCGGGCAACTCCGGCGAGAGTGGAGAAGGCTATCGCCAAGACGGCAAGGGGCTGATGCCGGAATGCGAGAAACTGAAGCAAGGAGCGGCCTGGATCGGGCGATGCGAAAACGTGCGCGAACATCTGCTGCAGTGGTATCGAGAGCAGGGCTACACATATCATCGCCGGCAGCACTGTCTTTCGTTCAGAGTTCCATGCGGCAAATAAGAACGGAACTGCTATCAACAGAAGCTGCGCATCGTAATAGCGATGGTAGACCGTCACTAAAGTTACAGCGCTAACGAAGGCGAGATCCTGCAGCACGGAAGTGGGCTGTCGAATACTTCGATACCGGATATAGGCTTGTCATCCCAATCGCAATCAGAAAAACGACTATGTTATTCACGCGTGCATCGCGAACCCAGATGCCGATAAGAGCCTGAAGATTCACCAGGTGATACGAAAAGAAATTCGTCGGCCGCGGATCGTTGATACCCCCTGGCGCCAGCGTGAGTTCGATGTTGCCGCGTAACGTGGCCAACCAGTGCTGGTCTTGCGCGACAGACGGGGCTCGCGTGAGGCTCGCGACGGCGGCAGCCATCGGCGCAATGAGACTAAGGAACACTGGTTTCCAGAGCGCCCACATTGCGAACACGATAACCCCGCAAACCGAGATTTGAGGTTTGATGCAATGCACCAGGCCTAGAATGATGCTGCCGAGGAGTACTCTGCCTGCAAGTACGACGCAGATAGCGATGGTCACGGCGCTACACGCAAACACGCTTGGGTTTCCGACTGAAAGCCCGGAGTGTGTCGGGCCGAAGGCCAACATCGCCCCAGCGAAACCCCACTTACTCGTAACTGAAATATCGATGTTTTCGAGCACTGCACTACGTTCGCATCCTGCTCATGAGGTAGAGGCCGGTGAAAGAAAATACAAGATCGGGCGACCAGGCGGCCATGGCTGCGGGAAGCTGGTTCAGGTCGCCGACCTGCTCGAACACCGTGCCAACAGTCCAATACGCGATGGCGATTCCGAAGCTGATTCCGACGCCCGTCATTGCTCCCCGGTTACCGGTGATGAACGCAAACGGGATACTTAGTATCGCCATTATGAGCGCAAACAGAGGAACGGCGAATTTTTTGTAGTACTGCACTTGAAGAGGAATCGTGCCTTGCAGGCCGCTGGCTTTCAGCTCACGAATATACTCACCGAGTTCTTGAAAATTCATCTCCTTGTATTCTTTTTCCTCTTTCATGAACCACGAAGGAGGTTCGGTCAGTTCAGGGAAGCTTGCCGATGCAGTTCTAAATGGCTTGTAGTTTTTTCCAGCCCGATTGTGCAGGTCTTCGCTGATACCGTCTCGAAACACCCAAGTGCGTAGATTTCGATCCCAGCGCGCCTGCTCAGCCGAGATCTGGTGAATTACGTGAAAGGTCGCTGGATCAAGCTCGTATACGTTGACCTTCGACATCACCTTTCCAACTGGATCGAAATAGCGATAGTTGTAGATTCGAGAACCCTTTCCGTAAATCCATTGGCGATTCGGGTCCTGGTAAGTCTGCACGGGCTTTTTCTTGATCTCGGCCCTTAGCATTTCCTGACGCCGATTTGCCTGAGGTATGTAGTAATGATCGAACGTGAATAACAGCACGCTGATACCGAAGCTAATCAGCAATACCGGCGCGGCCATCCGGTGCACGCTTACGCCCCCTGCCTTGAATGCCGTCACCTCGTTGTATTTAGTAAGTATTCCGAAGCAGATCAGTGAGGCAACGAGTGTCCCGATAGGAGTGAGATCGTAAATCAGTTTCGGCGTCAGATTCCACAAGTAGTCGACCATCGTCGCCATGCTGATGTCGTTCTTGATCATGTCACCAAGTAACTCGAAAAACGTAAATACCTCAATGAGCAACACGAGCGCGACGAGCAAGACGCCGAAGTAGAACAAAAACCCGTTCAGAACGTATGCATCGATCAACATTGGCCGGAGTCCAAACGTCCGGATCGCGGCAAGGCGCGGAGGCGCAGCGGTTTGTGTGGTCGTCGCACCCGGCTTTACGGCATGTATGAGCCTCTCTATATGAACCTTGAACCAGCTGACAACATCGCGATCGCCGGC
>JAFAQG010000618.1 GCA_019246575.1 Acidobacteriaceae bacterium | reverse complement strand
AGGGTGACGCCATCCTGCTGGCCGAAGCCAACGTTGCGATCGACAAAATTCACGATTATTTTGGTCACGGCGACAAGATGCACATGCTATTCAATTTCATCTTGAATCAGCATCTATTTCTGGCTCTGGCGCGAAAAGAAGCTGCGCCACTTATAGAAGGACTGTTGAAACTGCCTATTATTCCCGAGAGCTGCCAATGGGCTAACTTCCTGCGTAATCACGACGAGATAGATCTTGGCCGGCTGAGCGAATCGCAGCTCGACGAAGTATTGCGAGCGTTCGGACCACAGAAGAACATGCAGCTCTATGGGCGCGGGATCAGACGCCGTTTGGCGCCCATGTTAGGCGGAGATCTCGACCGCTTGAAGATGGCATACAGTCTCTTGCTCTCCCTACCCGGAACTCCCGTGATTCGCTACGGGGAGGAGATCGGAATGGGAGAGGATCTATCGTTGAAAGAGCGCGACAGCATTCGCACACCGATGCAGTGGCATGCGGGGGTAAACGGTGGTTTTTCGAGTGCACCCGCAACGAAACTATTCCGGCCCGTGATCTCGAAAGGCGAATTCGCCTATGACCGCGTGAATGTCGCCGTAGAGCGCCGGGATCCGAACTCTCTGGTCAACTTCATCGAGCGCTGTATTCGCATGCGGAAAGAATGCCCCGAGTTTGGACGCGGCTCCTGGTCTATTATCGAAACGAATCAACCCTCGGTGTTCGCTCACTCCTTGCACGCCGAAAATGGAACTGTCGCCGCACTGCACAATCTATCAGACCAACCTTGTAGTATCCGAATGGATGTGAGTAGCCTGGGCGCGCAACGGCTGATAGAGGTGTTGCGATCGCACGAAGATTTACAGGTGAAAGACAAGACGGTCTCGCTGCGGCTGCGCAGGTATGATTATCGGTGGTATCGGGTAGTAAAAAAGACAGATAACTAGACCTTGAAACAACCCCTGCGGATGGTCTATCTATGTGGGTAGGACGGTCAATGCTTCACTTACATCGCATTTCGTGGATTATCGGCACAGTCTTGCTTGGCGCTTCCGCCGTCGTTATGTTTACACGCCGCCAATCGACTGTTCGGACGCGTGCACGGCGTGTTCAAGATGTTGAACGCCTCGCAGAAGACCTGAAGCAGGCTTGGGCCGGACACCACACGCCTTGAGCTTCAGTCCAGCGCCCAATCTGGGTCTGCGATGAACGGAAACAACCGCCTAGCCCGTCACTGCGGGTGCTTTTGCTTGTCGAACAGTGCGCGACCGCCGTCGATAATTTCGCTTGCTCGCTTCGGGCCTTGCCGACCTTTCACTTTGAACTTTTTTCCGCGGCTTTTGTTATATGAAATAAAGAATTCCTCTACCTGATCGAGTATCGCCTGGCTTACTTCCTTGATCGAACATAAATGCGTATGGTTGTACGAATGGAGGGCTACAGCGATTAAGCGATTGTTTACTATTCGCTTTCCATTCTCAATCTGATCGGCTTCGATAACACCGATGATGCGGACATCGAGCAGGCAGCCGACGTGAGCGGGTTCGTCCATCATGACCATAACGTCGAGCGGATCTCCGTCGTCTGCTAACGTCGACGGAATAAAACCGAAATCGTAAGGGAAAGCCAAACCTTCGGCCAGCAGGCCACCTAGTTTGAAAAGGCGATATTCGGGATCGTAATCGAACTTATTACGACGGCCCTTCGGCGTCTCGATGATTATCTTGCACTGACGTGTTTTGGGGTCCCATTGGTTCGGGAATTCAGCCAAATTGTCCATACTTTGTCTAAGTTAAGTAGAACACAGTCTGAATGCAATTTTAACGGCTGAGCATTTCTTCGGATTTACCTTGCACCCGGGGCAAGTACGCCAGTAGGTTGTCTGCCAGTTCAGGCGGCAGATCGGCATTGATGTGAATCGTTTGTTTATCTTGGTCGATGTGAATGGCATCATAGAGCCGCAACATTTGCAACTGGTCATCTTTCGTCGTCAAGCGAGCGAGGCCAATTACGCCCCGTAACGCATCGCGAACCTGCTCGGCGCCCTTCTCGGATGCGCAGATCAGGTCGGCTTGCATCTTTAAACCGCTCGCGATATTCGCAGCAACAGCTGTCGCCGTCACATAGCCGGCAATGTTCGAGAGTGCAGACCCGATTTCGGAGCGCATGGGCACATGATTCGACAGCAATGGTTGCTTACTGACAGACCAAACTTGAGCCCCGCGGGGCAGAGTTGATAAGCTCTCGGCGAGCTCTATCGGAATGTCACCGTGCCCCTCATTCTCAATAACGGATTGGACCGCAGCCTTCGACCCGACAACGAGAATATTCTTGGCCGGAAACAACACGCATTGGCTTCCGTTGATGAGGACTGTTTCATTCCTATATTTCATTTCCCGCGCCCCGGAAGATATGAGTTTTTTCATAACACGCTGCATTGAGAACTGCCCGCGTATAATGACGCTTGCTTCGTCATTGACCCAAGTCGCCAATACCTCAGAAATGTCGTGCCGCGGATTGAGTCCGATACGCTCAGACGCGGCGTCCAACAAAGGTAAATCGAGTTGGCGCTCATGGCGGCGATAGAGGGGTGCTTCCTGAATACTAGAAACGTCAAAACCGGCAAGCCATGTTGCATTCCGCGGCACGAACCGGCGGAGGGCAGAATCCACTCGAACACCGCGACGTGGTTCATTACGGCAGCTGAGAAACGCGATCAGTTGAACGGATGCCAGACAAAAAAATACGCGGCGCACTAAAAATCTCTTTTATTGAATATGTGAACGGCCGTCGAGAGAACGGCAACAGCGAAGATTGCAGACGTCCAGACGGGAGTGACCCAATCAGCCGTGCGATCGTACAGGATAATTTGCTTCATTGCAGCTCCCAAGTCATAGATTTTGGGAACTATCCAGTACAGAGCAAGCCAGAGTTGTCGAGACCAGTCGGACGTGAGCATGCGAATAAAAAATTCTCGCTGGGCGAGTATCGTGCTGATCAGCATCGCGGCTACGGCGAACATGATTGATAACGCTGCACTCTCAAAAATGACACCGACCAGCACGACTAAGCAAAGCAATACGGCGAATATAAAGATAGTAATCGGGATTGCGAGCAGGAATCGCCTCTCCCAAATATGGGTTTTCATCCCGATAATGGCCCAGATACAGAAGATCAGATATACGTGATTCAGTGCGACAATAAGAACGTTCCCCACATATCGGCCGAGTAGGAGTGTCGGACGTGTAACTGGCTTCGAGAGTAACAAGCCGATGCGGCCGGGCTCAAGCAGGACCGGTATCAGACCGGCGGAAGCAAAGAGCGCAAGAAATGTACCCCAGATATACAGGGCGATAGAGACCCACGAATACGAGACATTTACAAACCGTTGAATGCTGTAGACAGTACGTGTGCGCGGGCCGATCTGGACAGTCGCCGCTGCGCCTTGGACGAGATCGATATTGAGAACGAAGAGAAAAAGGCAAATGAGTAGCGTTGACAGGCCAAAGAGGCCCCAAAAGAGCCAGCGTGCACGAGCCTCCTGGAAGGTATCGCTAATGAGTATTGGGAAGATCCGGGCCCGATCCTGCATGAATTCACGCCGCCTGCTCGGATGCCATCGTTCGGATAAACACTTCCTCGAGGCTGGAGGTTGAGGCCATAACACTCTCGATCAATCCTCCAGCGCTCCGAACTCTATCGATGACGGTGTTTGCGTCGGCGCGGTTCGCAACTCGGATTTCCACTATATTTCCTGAGCGGCTAATGCAGGCGCCGATGCTTCGAATCTCCTCGACAGCTAGGTCGGGTGTCTCTGATGCCGTAATCCGATAACCTGCGCCGGCAATGAGGCTGCTGATCTTGCCTTCAAGGGCTAGCTCGCCTCGTCTAAGAATAGCTACATAGTCGCAGAAAGATTCAACCTCTGCCAGTAAGTGCGAGTTGATAAAGATTGTCACATCGGCCCCCGTAAGGCTGTTGAGAATCTGGCGCATATCCCTTCTACCGACAGGATCGACACCGTCGGTGGGCTCATCAAGAATAAGTAAACGCGGTTTATGGACGAGAGCCTGCGCGAGTCCGAGCCTCTGCAGCATACCTTTCGAGTACTTCTTAATCCGCACGTCAGCCCAATCGGTGAGCCCGACGAGATTCAGCAGCTCGGGAATACGTTTCCGACGCTGCCGCGAATCGAGGCCGGATAGTGCCGCATAGAAATCGAGCAGGCCGCTACCGGTGAGGTAGGTGGGAAACCGGTGATTCTCAGGTAGGTACCCCACTGGCCGCCGAGATTCGGGCATTCTTGCATCGTGTCCGAACAACCGTGCTGAGCCTGACGTCGGAATAACAGCGGAGAGCAACATTTTCACGAACGTCGTCTTGCCGGCTCCGTTCGGGCCGAGCAAGCCGAACTTCACGCCGCGCGGAACGCGTAACGTGAGACTTGAAACCGCTTTGATCTTGCGGCCCCGAAATCGCGAGCGATAGATCTTTTCAAGACCTTCGGTCGAGATCGCGTAATCGCTTGTCATTTAACCTTAGGATACGAGCCGGTGCCGACCGTAGTTCGCTTCTAGTTGGCAATCGTGCGGTTCGGGTTATCGAGTGCGAGGGATCATGGGTTTGGTCCGATCCATTAGCTTGCTTATAATCGCGCTGCTTCTAATAGCAGACGAAAGCAGCGATGCACAAACGGCAGCCGCCGGAACCCAGGATTCAACACCGGCTAACGGTCTTCCGAGTCAGAGCACCTCGCTTCCGCCACTCCGCACTACCGTAACAGTGAACGGCACATTGACAACGGAGTCCCCGGCCTCCATCACGACTCTGGACCAGCAGCAAATCCGTCAGATTCCGGGGACGAACCTTGATGACCGCTTGCGGCAGATTCCGGGATTCAGCCTCTTTCGCCGGTCTTCCAGCCTGGTGGCAAATCCGACAACCCAGGGAGTGTCACTCCGCGGAACTGGGTCCACGGGCGCGAGTCGAACCTTAGTGCTTTGGGACGCGATCCCGATTAACGATCCGTTTGGCGGGTGGGTGTATTGGACACGTATCGACCCTTTCTATGTGGAGCGCGTCGAGGTCGATCGCGGCGCCTCGACCAGCGTATTTGGAGACCGCGCGATGGGAGGCACAATCTCCCTGTTCTCGCAACCCGAGCAGCACGACAGATTATGGGCAGATTTTTTGGGCGGTAACGAGGGAACGGAAGACGCTTCCGCAGGGTATTCGAATCTATGGCACTGGTGGGGCCTGTCGCTGAATTCACGCGTTTTGACAACGGATGGCTACTACATCACGCAACCGCCTGTGCGGGGGAAAGTGGACGACAGAGCGAATGTCCGGTTCGCGACGGGCGATGTGCATCTGGATTACCTTGGAGCCGCGGATCGCGTCTCCGTTCACGGCGACGTCCTCGCCGAAGAGCGGCACAACGGAACGCTCCTAACTCATAACTCGACGGGGCTGGGGACAATAGGCGCGACTTACACGCATTCGTGGACGAACGATCAGATTTCTTTGGTTGCCTTTCACACTCAGGAGCAGTTTCACAGCACATTTTCGAGTGTGTCTGCCAACAGGAACAGCGAGACGCTAACCTCCAGGCAAACGGTCCCAGAGGAGGACGTCGGGGGAGCGGGTTACTGGCACCACCATGCTCAACACTGGAACACGGTTGCCGGAGCCGACGTGGATCGTATTCACGGCATCAGCTTCGACTATTCATACGCGACGCGCAGTCTGGCTGCGAGCGGCGGTACTTTGCTCGAGCACGGCATCTTCGGCCAGGGCGACGTCGCGGCCGGGCCACTGCGGTTTTTCGGCGGAATCCGCCACCAATTCACGGGGGAGCGTGGTGAAACGTTCGTGAGTCCAAATGGAGGCGTCGCTCTGGCTGTGAAGCAGTTTCGGTTTCGTGCTTCCGGATACCGAAGCTTTCGCGCTCCGACGTTGAACGAGTCATTCCGGAGTTTTCGAGTCGGAAACGTTCTTACACAGGCGAATCCGGTTCTCGTTCCAGAGGGTCTTGTCGGTGTGGAGACAGGATTTGACTGGCTCGGTGAAAGTAGGCGCGTCTCGCTTACCGTGTTTCACAACGACCTGAATAATTTGGTGGACAACGCAACCATCAGCACTACGCCTACTCTGATCTTGCGCAAACGCGAAAATTTCCCGAGCGCGTCGTCGCGAGGTATGGAGGCAAATGTAACGCAGAGATGGGGCCGCTGGACGGCGCAGGCCGGATACATGTATGCGGACGCGCGCCTCGCTACGGGACAGCGCATCCCGCAGATCCCGAAGCAACAAGGAACGGCAGAAGTAACGTACGCGACCGGTTCCACACTTCTGTCATTCGGCGTTCGAGCGTTTGGGCTGCAGTTCGATGATGACCTGAACCAGTTCAAGCTCCCCGGCTTTGCCGCCCTGCAGCTTAGCGCCCAGCAGCACATTACTACGAGGCTTTCCGCGATCGCGTCGGTCGAAAATTTGCTTGACCGGACGTATCTGGTAGCGCTAACGCCATCGCCGAACACCGGGCAGCCGCGGTTATGGCGGCTTGGCTTGCGCTGGAGCGGGTCGATTCGCTAGCAGTACAATTCCTTCCAGGAGATTAACGCGATGTTGCTGCGCTGTTGTTTAGGTATTTGTGTGGCAGCTACGTTGGGACTGGCTGTCGAGTTGCCGCCGTCGGTAAGGCAGCCGCTGAACCGAGGGCCAATCACGCTGCGCGATTCGTTCAAAATGGCCCTGAATAACGCCGTCAAGCCCGCTCGAAAGCCGCCTGATCGGAGCCTGGAGGCATTGGCCCAGTTAAGTAAGGCTAAACTTTTGGCCGCTCGTGCGGCTGTCCCGGATAACTGTTCCATTCCGCTGCTGCGGGCTCCATTTGACAACCCGGAGCAATTCGCGATTCGGAAGTTCAAGCCCAGCTCCGCCGATAAGATGGCAATGAAGCCCCCGGCACCGGCATGTTCCGACGGTGGTGCAAGCGGGCAGAAGTAGGTTCATTTAGGCGGTAGATCAGCGCGTTTCGCGAATGGAGACCGGGCTTTGTAGCCGGAACGTCAAAACGCTCTCAGAAGGAATCTTCACCTGCTGTCCGTGAGTGAAGACGTTCACGCCAACACCCGCGCCTCCGCCAGCCATAGAACCGATGGCGGCACCTTTCCCGCCGCCCGCGATCGCGCCGATAATCGCACCTGCTGCGGCTCCGATTGCGCCACGCTCCGCGGTGGATTTGCCGCGAGCTTTGCCGGTTTCCTCAATCGTGGTTGTATTCAGGTCATAGGATTGCCCGTGGTATTGCAGCCTCACCGCCCTGACCTCGAGCTCTGCTCGACCTTTGATTCGGCCTGCACCCTGCGCGTTGGTAAGCAGTAAAGAAACCGGCTCGCCTTTCGGGACAACGGTTCTGCCGCGAACGAGAATGGGCGTGTTCAAGGAAGCGCGGAAGACCTCGCCGCTGTCGTTGCGGGCTGAATCAATCGTGTCTATGGTCCGCACGGAAAGAGCAGTGCCGGCTGGGATTGTCTCTGCAACCGGCTGGGGAGCTCCCTTCGGCGCAGCGCCTGTATATGGGTTTGATGGCGGCGGTACGGCTTCGGACGGAGGCGCTTTCGAGGCACTGGCAGCCTCGCCCGGAGGCGGAGCTGCCGGCCCGGTGGACGTTCCCGTCAAGGGCGGCGTCTGGGAGTTCGACGTTTCCGCCGTACCTGCTGGAGGCAATGGAGTCATGGCGGAAGAAGCATTGACCTTCAACTGATCGTTTACGCTCTTCACTCCGGGCGTACCGTTGGCGGCTTTCACTGCCGCCAGCTCAACGTCGGAGGTTGGGACGTCTCCGGTCAAAGTCACCACGCCGTCTTTCACTCCGACGTTGATGTTTGCAGACTTGGTTGCCTGATCGGAAAAGAGCTTTGCCTTCAGATCGTTTGCCACAGTATCGTCGCTGACGGACTGCTTGCCGCAACCGGCGACAAACATCAACGCGATTGCGATTGAAGCGCATACATAGAAACGGGGCATAAATCCTCTAACCCAAAGTTACAATAAAGATTCGGACTAGACAGACCATATCAGGCCCGTTAGCGCGGGTACCCACCCGTAATAAGGATTCGATGCCACAACAGACAGTTACCGCCCCGAAGGCCAGCAACCCCGAGGCTAAGACAAAGAGGAAACCGGAACAGGCACGCAATGGGATCGCCGAATGGGCGGTGACGATCCTGCTGCTGTTATTCGGCACAACGACACTCGTTCAGGCATTTGTGATTCCGACAGGTTCAATGGAAGATACGCTGCTGATCGGCGATCACCTGTTAGTGGATAAGCTTGCCTATGCGCCCGCGGGGCCGATCAGTAAGCACTTGCTGCCGTATGAAGAGCCGCGGCATGGCTCGGTTATCGTTTTCCGATTTCCAGGCGATATTTCGCAGACATTCGTGAAGCGCGTTATCGGCGTTCCCGGCGACCACATCAAAGTCGTAAACCGGACAGTTTACAGGAACGGCATGCCGCTATATGAACCTTATGTGTATCACAAGGCGCCTTACGCCTCGAGTGGGGACAATTTCCCCGGCGCGCCCATTCCCGTGCAGTATCCAAAAGCAGAGGTGCTGCAGCAAGACATGCTGGAGCATCACGTCGTGAATGGCGAAGTCGTTGTGCCGCCCGATTCGTATTTTGCAATGGGGGACAATCGCGATAACTCGCTGGACAGCCGCTATTGGGGCTTTGTTCCCCGCGACTACATCATCGGGAAGCCGCTGTTGATCTATTGGTCATATCGCGCCTCGACGGAGGACCTGGCGGGAAGCTCTCTTGGATCCCTTCTGAATCATTGCGTGGATTTGGCCGAACACTTTTTTACGCGCACGCGATGGGACAGAACGTTTCGGATTGTACGTGGTTTCTCCGATTCGCAACTTTCCGATCATCCGCTGCCCATTAATCCCGGATCGCCGAATCCGTAAGTTGCTTCACGTGGGTGGCGCGCACACGACTGAGCGCGGATGCGACACTAGCTGTAAAAAAGCATGGCTCATCATCGTTACGGCCTGATTATGGCCGGGGGTCGAGGCACGCGTTTCTGGCCGCGCAGCCGGAAGAGAAACGCAAAACAGGTGTTGCGCTTCTTCGGCGAGCGCTCACTCATCCAGCAGACCGTAGACCGGTTGGGCCCGGTGATCCCGCCCGAAAACTTGTGGATCATCACCAATGAGTTTCTACAACCGGAGATTCGCAACCAGCTTCCGAAGATCCCGAAGCAGCAGATCATCGCCGAGCCGTCGCAACGGAACACGGCTCCGTGTATTGCGCTGGCTGCGCACATATTGTCCCAGCTTGATCCCGATGCGGTCATGGGCGTGTTTCCCGCGGACCATTTGATTTTGAAAGAAGCTCGGTTCCGCGGTTTTGTGAAGGCGGCGTTTAAGGCTGCCGAATCGGGCGGTGTTGTTGTGCTTGGGATTCAGCCGCGTTGGGCGGAGACGGGCTACGGTTACATTGAGTTTCCGAAAAACGTCAGGCCGGGAGAGAACAGCGCTGTTCCGGTCGCGAGTTTTCGCGAGAAGCCGGACGAGAGGACGGCAAAGCGATTTGTCGAGCGCGGGAATTTTTTTTGGAACGCCGGAATGTTTTTCTGGCGCGCTTCCACCGTGCTTGATTTGATGCGACATCACCAGCCCAAGACGGCAACTCTGATTGCGGGGCTGCCGCCGCTGAAGAGCAAAGAATTCCCGGCGAAGCTGGCGGAAGCTTACCCGCTCTGCGATAACGTTTCTGTCGATTACGCGATTATCGAAAAAGCAACGCAGGTGTCTGGTATTGCGCTGGACGATATTGGCTGGAACGACGTTGGGAGCTGGGAAGCGGTTTACGATCTGTGCCAGAAAGACGGGAACGGGAACGCCTCGAAAGCCCACATGGTAAGCGAGGCCAGCCGCGGCAATTACGTAGATGCGGAGAAGACGGTGGCTCTGGTCGGCGTGGAGAATCTTGTGATTGTCGATACGCCGGACGCGCTACTCGTCGCGAGCCGGAGTAAGTCTCAGGATGTCAGTAAGCTGGTGAAGACGTTAGAAGCGCAAAAACGGGATGAACTGTTGTAATCAGCGCAATTGCGGAAAGCCGAGATCGACCTTGCTGGTGCTCGGGTCGGGCCAGCGGCTGGTCACCACTTTCGCCTTGGTGTAGAACTGGACACCTTCGGGGCCGTACATGTGCAGGTCGCCGAACAACGACGCCTTCCAGCCGCCGAAGCTGTAATACGCAGTTGGCACCGGGATCGGCACATTGATTCCGACCATACCGGATTCGACGTCGAACTGGAACTGCCGGGCCGCGCCTCCATCGCGCGTGAAGATGGCTGCTCCGTTACCCATCGGGTTCACATTGATCATCTGAACGGCTTCTTCGTACGTCTTTGCGCGGACTACGCTCAGGACGGGACCGAAGATTTCGTCGTCATAACAGCGCATTCCGGGTTTTACCTTGTCAAGTAGAGTCGCGCCAAAGAAGAAGCCAGAACCGTTTTTTGCGGCATGTGTGCGGCCGTCTTCGGCGACGACTGCGCCTTCGGCGGCTGCGCCGTCGACGTAGGAGGCAACACGGTCGCGGTGCTCGCGGGTAATCAGCGGACCCATGTCATTGCCCTGCTCGATGCCCGGTCCGATGCGAAGTTTGTTGATGCGTTCGCGAATGGCTTCAATCAGCGGATCTGCAATGTTGCCCACCGCGAGCACGACCGAGATTGCCATGCAGCGTTCGCCCGCTGCGCCATAGGCGGCCGAAACCGCCGCATCCGCAGCCATTCCGACGTCGGCGTCCGGCAGCACGAGCATGTGATTCTTTGCTCCGCCCAGCGCCTGCACGCGCTTACCGTTACTCGTTCCCTTTTCGTAAATCGAACGCGCAACCGGTGTCGATCCGACAAAACTGATCGCCTTCACATCGGGGTGTTCGAGTAAGCGGTTCACGGCCACACTGTCGCCCTGCACGACATTGAACACACCGTCGGGCACGCCGGCCCGCTTTATGACCTCCGCAAGGAACAGACTGACCGAAGGGTCTTTTTCGGATGGCTTCAGCACGAACGTGTTGCCGCACGCAATGGCATTCGCGAACATCCACATGGGCACCATCGCCGGGAAATTAAATGGCGTAATGCCCGCGACCACACCCAGAGGCTGACGGATCTGATAGACGTCGATACCGCGGCTCGCCTGCTCGGAAAAACTGCCCTTGAGCAGATGCGGGATTCCGCAGGCGAATTCGATGTTTTCAAGCCCCCGCGCGACTTCGCCCATGGCATCGGGTAAAGTTTTGCCGTGTTCGCTGGTAAGAATCTCGGCGATGTTGCGCCGGTTTTCGTGCACGAGCTGGCGCAGCTGAAACATGATTTCGGCACGGCGCGAGAGTGCAGTTGCGCGCCACTCGGGGAATGCTTTCTTTGCTACGGCGACGGCCTGGTCCACTTCGTCCGCGCTTGCGAAATCGACTCTCGCTTGCGCTTCGCCAGTCGCGGGATTCCAGACGGTGCCTGAGCGCTGCGACTGCGATTCGACCACCTTGCCACCGATCCAATGGTGGACCATTCTCAATCCGATCGCTTCCTCAACGGCTGCCATAGTTCACACCTCTTGCAGAACTTCTGCCCCGGCTTGTTGCCGGGATTGCAACTCGCCATCCACAATTCGTAAACCCTGTTCGATAATATCCAGTCCGTGCCGCAGCTCTTCTTCGGTAATGATCAGCGGCGGGCAGATCCACAGCATATTGAAGCGCGTGAACGCGTACACGTGCTGCGACTTCAGATACGTTGCGAGCATGCCCATTTCGGGACTCGTTCCATTGAAGGGCGCGAGCGGCTCTTTCGTCGATTTGTCTCTTACAAGTTCAATCACGCTGAAGAGTCCCTTGTAGCGGACATCTCCGACGCACGCGAAATCGCGTTTCATGCGTTCGAGACGCTGGGCGAGGTATGCGCCTTGCTTCTCCACATTTTCGAAAATCTGCTCTTCTTCGTAGACGCGCAGATTCGCGACGGCGGCTGCGCAGCAGACCGGGTGGCCACTGTAAGTCAACCCTCCCCAGAGCATGTGCGTTTCGAAGTAATCCGCGATCTCTTTCGAAACGACGACTGCGCCAAGGGGCATGTAGCCGCTGGTCAGACCTTTCGCACAGGTCACAATGTCGGGTTTGACGCCGTAATGCTGCGTCGCGAGCCACTTGCCGGTGCGGCCGAACCCGCTCATTACTTCATCATCGATGAGCAGGATGTTGTATTTGTCGCAGAGCGCGCGCAGCCGGGGATAATAGTCGTCCGGCGGAACGAGTAAACCGTTCGAGCCCGTGATGCCTTCCACCAGAACGGCCGCGATCGCGCGCGGATCTTCCATTTCGATGACCTCTTCGATGTGGCTGACACACTCGCGACGGCAGCTATCGGGAGTTTTGCCGAACGGGCAACGATAACAGTACGGATCGAAGACTCTGATGATGCCCGGCACGCCGGGTTCGACAGGCCAGCGCCGCGGATCGCCCGAAGCGGTCATGGCGCCCATGGTTGCGCCGTGATAGGAGCGATAGCGCGTGATGATCTTGTCGCGCCCGGTGTAGAGACGCGCCATCTTCATCGCGTTCTCGTTCGCTTCCGCACCCCCCAAAGTAAAAAACGCCTTCGCCAGGCCGGTGACTTCGGCGAGCTTCTTGCCGAGGAGCGCTCGCGGCTCGGTCGCGAAGCTCGGGCCGGCGAAGCAGAGTTCGTCTACTTGCTTATTGATGGCATCGAGCATCTTCGGATGCTGATGGCCGATGTTGAGGTTAATGAGCTGGGAGC
>JAFAQG010000154.1 GCA_019246575.1 Acidobacteriaceae bacterium | reverse complement strand
CGTCCTTTTCCGCTTCCTCGGTGAACGGCGAGGTTTTTGGTTCATAGCCGCCTTCGCTGAACGCTTGCGCGGTGGGCAGATAGCCGAACCAGCCATTGGTGTATCCAAAATAAAAAGTGTGCAGGAAGGGCGAGGCATTGCGCACAGCCATGGCCATCTCGCAGAACATTTCGACCGGCGCGGACCAGATGAGCGTGTCGCCGACGCGCAGAAAACGGATCGGCAGCTTAATCATCGGCACGCCCTCTGTGGCGGCGTACCGGCTCAGTTCGTCGGGCCAGCCCAATCCCTGTTTTCGCGGAGTGAGGATGATTTTTTCGCGCGTCCAGAGGTTCACGTCATCGACGGCGGGCCCCATGGTTCGCGCCGCCTCGAGGATGTGATCGCCGAGCAAGACACGGAACTGAGAAAGATGCCCCTCCCGCGGATTCGGCCGGCCGGTGTAGATCGGCGCGAGATTGCCAGCCGCCCCGTTGAAGAAAAGCACGGGCGCTTTGATCTTGTCCTCTACATAGGCGGCCACTGTGCCCGGTGCATCGCCACTGATGAGCAGATTCTGCCCGCCCATCACCGTGCCATGGATAGGATAGTTCGCGAGCAAAGCGATGGGGGATCCGTCCGGCCTCTCCAGCCGGATCAGGTTCATCTGCCGGTCGGCCGGGCCATCGGGATTGAAGCCCAGCGAGACCGTGCCATCGACGTCTTTGGCGCGACGATTGATATTAGCAAATGCAACGCCCTGGCCGAAGGCGATGCGCGCCGGCTCCAATTTAGCCCGGGCCTCCTTCACGCAGCGGATCAGCGAATCCTTTACGAAAGCGGCATAATCGCGGTTCCACTCATGGTTTGATCGCCCGAGCAACACCTTGTACATGCCGGGTGCGCCCACCTCCGGGGCGGCATGGGTGTGGGTGACGCCCCACCAAAAGTTGAGGCGCGAGATGCCCATGCTGCGCTCGAGTTCTTCGGCGACCTCGTCGTAAACTCCGGGCGAAAACAGCGTGAGGTCACTGGCCGCGAGATAAACCTGCGTGCCGTTAGCTTCCATGGCCGCCACTTTGACGTAAATCGGGTCGTGGACGCCGGTGGATTGGCGGGGTGCATAACCCATCAGCCATTGAGAAGTCTTTGGGGTGATATCGGCTTCCACCGCCGCAGCGCGGAACCCACTCGCTCCGAGCGGCAAACCGGCGGCGAGCATCAAGAACAGGAAACGCACGGGTTTTTCATGATACATCAATACCGCGATGCCGAGACCCAAATGTCGGGCGTGGAAAGACATGCTGAAATCAATTGGAGGCCGCCCGGCTGTGACAACCCAAATAGTTCGCGGTAAACCATCCTGCGTTCGCAGCGGCAGCGACAGGCTACCATGACGGCGCGTCTACAGCGCCGCCTTGACCCCGCGCGCACTCTGCTAAACCCGACTAACAACAGCCTGAAGGAAAGCTGAATGATGCCTCCATACGATGCAATCTTGTTCGATTTCGATGGTGTTCTCGTAGACACGGAACCTTTGCACTTTCAGAGCTGGTGTTCGATTCTGGCCGAGTCCGGAGTGCTTCTGACCTCGAATTTCTATGAGCAGCACTGCCGCGGTGTTTACTACGGATGAGACGATTCAGGCATTGTCTACTCTGGCCGATCCAGTGCTCTCCTTTGAAACGCTGTCGGCATACCCGACAGAAAAGCAACGGCGTTTCTTAAGCTTGGCGCAGCAGTGTCCGCCGGTTGAGAGCGAAGTGAAAGCATTCGTCCAGTCACTCTCGTTGCGTTTCAACCTAGCGGTCGTCACCTCCAGTTCACGCACCGAAGTGACTCCGATCCTGGCGGCAGCAGGCATGCTCGATTACTTCACCGGTACCGTTTGTGCCGAAGACGTGGCACGGCATAAACCGGACCCGGAGCCCTATCGGGTTGCCGCAGGAATGCTGCGGGCAGAGCGGGTGCTAGGCGTAGAAGATTCACCGGCTGGAATCGAGAGTGGGCGCGCTGCTGGCTTCGATGTGGCCATTGTGCCATCGCCTACCGAGATGCCGGGTGTCGTGAAGAAGCACGTGCCTTAATCTTAGTTGTCCAAGAAAACAGCCATCTCGCCGCTAGTACCGGTTCATCATGTCAAGGAATCCGTTGATGATGGCGGACTCCGCGCAGCCTGGCTTAAGGCGCGACGACCTGATTTCGTAGCTCATCTGATCGAACGCGGTGTCGTCGGGGATATATCCCGAAGACCCGTTCGTGTGCGTCAGCATGATCGTGTGACGGCGATCGCGAGAATGATCGACGGGAGGAGAGAGAAGTCCATCTTAACCGTGTGATGGAGCTTCGGGTAATAACGGCCCCGTGCGGCTGAATTGTTTACAACAGTGTTACATTGGGGCCCGTGTTTCCGGCAACCAATACGGCTCCCCGGAAGCGATAGACTTCACTGGCAGCTCCGGGAACAATTCCGCGACCCAATCCGCCGCCGGGCGCATGCCCCATTCCTCGAGCATGTTATGCGAGATCACCAGTAGTCCCTTCGGCATGCCCAGTGCATTCGAGTCGCGCACGTACTCCATGGTGTCCAGTTCTCCCGTTTCGCCGACCAGCACGGCATCGGCGCTGCGCAGCGCGGGCACGCACGCCGTTAGCCAGTGAACACTG
>JAFAQG010000062.1 GCA_019246575.1 Acidobacteriaceae bacterium | reverse complement strand
ACTTGAACGACTTCCGCAGCGACCGTGACATTCTCGGAGACCTCTCCGAGAGACATGCGTACGAGGATCCTGCGGTTCTCGTCCACCTGCAGCTGAATACCTTCTTCAGTAAAGGTCTTGAACCCCGACGCCTCGGCCGAGAGCCGGTACGTGCCGACTGGGAGATCGGGGATGACATACGTACCATCCGCGCCCGACTTCGTGCTACGAATCTGATCAACGCCTTGCTGTTGCGCGATAATTGTGGCGTTCGGGATGCCGCCGCCCGCAGGATCAGCAACGGAGCCGTAGATGGTGGCTCTACCTTGACACAACGAAGTTACAGGCACACATAGAAACAGGGCGGCGATCTTCAGCAACAGAGAAGATTTCGACGCGGTTCGAGGCGTTTGTATGCTCTTCATGGAGATGGTCTGCCGAGGGAAAGCGAGTATTGCTTTGATGTTAGCTGAGGAGGATTCAGACCGGCGCGACGACCTTGCCATCTGCTCGGCGACTGGAGACGCGCCCGAATCGAAGTTAAAGGTACGCAAGCACGATTGTGTGTACATCGCGCCGAACAGCCGGCGCTCATTGTCAAAGACCTGAAGAACGGCAACTCCATGGGAACGCTTGCGTATGGGTGGACCCGAAAACCATAGCGCATTTCAGTAATGACGCATTACAGCGGGCGCGGTATAGATGGTGGCTCCCGAGTGCGTAGGGCGACCGCATTGCACTTAGAAAGTCATCTTCAATCCAAACTCAAGAGTGCGGCCTGGACCTGAGCCGGATACAGCGCCGAAATTACCCGAGGGTTGCCCTGAAGATGTGAAGGTTGCGGAGGTCCCGACACTACTGAAGTTCGCATGGTTAGGCACATTGAAAGCTTCAGCACGAAATTGCAGCCGCCATTTTTCAGCCATGGCAAAGTTCTTCAGCAGCGACAAGTCCCACTCTTGAAATCCTGGACCTGTCAGTATGTCGCGTCCTGAGTTCCCGAACTGCCCCGGCGTCATTTGCGAAGGCGGTACGACGACTGAGGTGTTGTACCATCGTGCCGGCGTCCGTTCATCTGGAGGCAAATTTGGATCGCCCGTCAACGTAGCTCGGCTCAAACTCACGCCGATGGCGGCAGCATCCACGGGCACGGTGATGCTAAGCGGCGCGCCGCTTTGAAAGCTGGTAACACCAGCGATCTCCCATCCACCCAGGGTGTTGCGTATGATTGCGTTAGCCTGACGTTCGAAAAACGGCAATTCGTAAATGTAATTGATATTGAATACATGCCGGCGGTCTATATCAGACAGTCCGTAATCGGGGCGGGCGTTGTAGCTATTTTGCGGCATACCTGTGTCGTTCGGCCCGCCTCCACTGGCGTCCAGTGTTTTCGAAAACGTGTAGCTAATTCCTAGCGAAAGCCCTTTCGTCATGCGGCGGCTTGCGGCCACCTGCAGCGCGTTGTAGTTTGAGTTGTCACCGTTGTCGTAGAAGCTGATAGTTCCATAACCACGGTAAGGATTCAGAGCATTCGGATTTACAGTATTGTTAGGTGGCAGGAGCGTTCCCAATGGCAGTTGGTTTATGTTTAACGTCCTTACCAGATGCCTGCCGACGTTTCCAACGTAATTGACCTCCAGAATCACACTTTGCGGCAATTGCTGCTGAACGCCGAAGTTCCACGTCATGATGCTGGGGTCCTTACGAAGCAGCGGCCATGCGGTCAGGTTCGCCGGAAATTGTTGTGTGGCCGACGCGCCTGGATTATCGATATTACCGTTGAATACCTTCGCGCTTGTCTGGAACGGGGGCATAGCCGTTATTCCGGCGCTATCGTCTGGCGCGGTGTGATCGTAAAAGACTCCAAATCCGGTGCGAATGGCGGTTTTTCCGGTTCCGAACGGATCGTACGCGAGGCCTACCCGTGGACCCCAATCGTTCCAGTTTGTATAGTTTCCGCCGCGCGGTAAGCAGTGAAACAAACCCTTCAATGACGGGTCATTGTATTCAGGGAGCCGGCCGTTGGCGGCGGACGGAAACTGGCAGCCCAGGATCGAGATGCCATTATATGGAACGCCTGTATTCGCCACAATGGAGCCATCCGCCCGGCTCACAACAGGCGCGTTTGCCGCAGAATACAAACGCGGAACAAAAGTCGCGCTATTTCCCTGGTAATTCACGTAAGGCGGATAGACATTATAATGCAGCCCGAATTCCATACTCAAACGCCGATTGACCTTCCAGCTGTCCTGAGCGTACAAATCATATTCGTTCCAGCGATCATAAAAGAACGTGTCCTTCTCGTCCTGTGTAAATGTATAGAAGTTGCCCAGCAAAACGTCGGCTAACACATTCTTGCTTGTGAGCTTCGCTGACGTGCTGAAATTGGCAGTTCCTTCGTCGTGAGCCTTTGTATCCTGATTCCGCCGGCCACGGGCAATTTGCAGTCCAAACTTGAACGTATGTGAGCCCACAACCTTACTCAGGTCGTCACGCCACGTGAAATAGCCGAATCCCTGTTGCACTCGGTCGTAAACGTTGATGGGAGTGAAGCCAGAAATCGACAGCTGCGGGATAATGTTCGACCGGTTATACGGGAAAATGAGTGGGAAGTTCACGCCCGTAATGGCCCGGCTCATCTGATCGCCTACAATTGCACCGTGTATGTAATCGCTTGTCACGTTGAAAGTGAAGTAATTCAGCATCGTTGGAGAGATGATCTGCGATAAGCTCAGCGACGTGAGATACCCTGGCCGAGTCCGTTGGCCTGAGCTGGTCCCCAGGTTGTTGCCGTAAAAGGCTTGAACGACCTTGTTTGTCGCATCGGTCCAACGGTAAAGTAATTGCAACTTGGGCGTTAGATAATAATCAATTCGTACCAAATCTGACCGTGGATCGAAGATGTTCTCCCCGGTAACGACGTAGTTGCCGCCGGAGCCCGTGAAATTTGGAAGAGGATAGGCATTAAGGAGTAAAGGACCATTGTGTGACCAGGCGGTACGTGGCACGATCCTGTTAGGATATGGCGCCTTTGTATTCGGATCGGCCGGAGCGGCAAGGTTGTCACTCTGGAAATTACCCTGACGCTCAGCCAAAGTAGGCACAACATCCACTTGCGTTAGAGCCTGATGGCTATATTTCCATTCCTGGCTGGCGAAAAAGAACAGCTTGCTCTTATCGGAGTTCCACTTGCCGGGAAAGTAAATCGGGCCGCCGAGTGTCCATCCGAAGTCGTTAAAGCGCAATGGTTCGACCTTGGCTGCAAAGAACGAGCGGGCATCGAACAAGTTATTTCTCACATATTCGAACAGAGAGCCGTGGTATGTTGTTGTCCCGCTTTTACCGACTACGTTCACAACCGCCCCAGAATGTCCGGCAAATTCGGCGCTGTAGCTGGACGTGTTGACGATAACTTCCGCAATCGAATCTACGTTCGGGCTGACTACCTGATTAATGGAAACGCCTACGTCCTGGTTCAGCGTCCCATCAACCATCCAATTCATCGACATTGTCCGAACTCCATTCACACGTTGTGTTGTTGTCGATAACGCCATCCCAAACGGATTCGTATCCGTGGCCATAACGCCGGGTATAAGGCGTAGCAATTGGGCGTAGTTATTGCCGTTCAATGCGATCTGGCTGACTTGAGTATCGCTGATGACGCGATTTATGTCCCCGGATGTCGTCTGGACCTGCTCTGCGCTCGCAAGCACCGAAACGGACTCACTTATGGCCCCAACCTCGAGTTTGAAGTTGATACTGCGCTGAGAGGACGCGTCGAGGACAACGCCGAGCTGTTCTACTGTTCGAAAGCCCGAGTGCAAGGCATGGAGGTCATATGTACCAACAGGCAAGCTTGCAAAGATGTAAACTCCTGTATCATCGGTTCGTACGGTTTGCGTATACTTCGTGCTGACGTTAGTTGCTTCTACTGTACACGCCGGTACCGACGCTCCGGAGGCATCGGTGATTACTCCCGAGATGCGCCCAACGTCGCTCTGTCCCATGACGCGGCATACAAGAACAGTTACAAGTAACGTCACCGCTAAACTCTCGCGAAGTATCTTCGAACATAATTGCATATTGAAGTATCCCTACAATTGCAAGCGGCCCACATTTGCCGGGTTTGCTACGTTCAAATGACGTAGTATACATCCTACATTTCTTCCGTGAGCTTCTGCCGGTGTGGGGCGACGAACCGTCAACGCTTTGGTTCGGCCCTTCTGTTTTGATGCAGACCAGTGTGGAAGAATAGGACTCGGGTCCATTTGGACCCGCCGTGCTCGACGGCAAAAAACAGGATCTGTAAACAACATGAGAACACTTTTCTTGCTGTGGTCTATAATTGCGCTTTCATTCTTATCACCCGGCGAAGATCTGCTTATCGTCGCGGACGAAATACCGGCCATGCAAATCGTCGCGTCGGACATTCAACAGCATCTTGGACTCACATCGAAGATCATTGGACAAAAAGATATGGCGGCTTCGCTCTCGAATTACAAGGCCGTAATTGTCTACATTCATCATGCGATTGACACCCCGGCCGAGAATGCGTTTATCGGGTATGCGGAAAATGGCGGCAAGCTGCTTTTACTACATCATACAATCGGCTCACCAAAACGCAAGAACGTCCGGTGGTTTCCGTTCCTCGGCATTGAGCTGCCGACGGGTGAGTTGGCCGAAGGCGGATATAAGTATTACGACCCAGTCTCGTTCGACCTTGTGAACCTTGCGCCTAATCATCCGATTACCTCCAAGAATGTTCAGTACGAGGAGACAGTCGAATATTCGAGCCCATTGACTCAGGGGTTGAGACAGTTGCCAGGAACCAGATTCAACGATACAGAAATTTACCTGAATCACCGTCTCTTAGGTCAGCGGACAATTCTGCTTGGAATCAAGTACAAAGATCCTCGTGGTGATGAAGTATTCATGCAGGACACGGGCGGGTGGATGAAAGAAACATCCAAAGGCCTTGTCATTTACTTCATGCCGGGCCATTTACCCGACGATTTTAAAAATCGGGCTTACGCGCAGATTTTGGTTAATGCTGTCGCATATCACCGATGATGAGTAATCAGCTTATTGGCTTTGGGGCCGCGTGTATCCCTGCTGCTTGTACTTATCGAGAAGGGTCGCCAGGCTGTCGACCATATCGGGACGTTTTTGATAGAGGTTGTTTTTCTCTTCCGGATCGTGCCCGAGATCGTAGAGCTGGCCTTTCGGACCGCCCGGACCGGGATCGACTCGCGCCGGCGGGCTGAAACCGCCCGATCCCAAGCCTTGTGCCAGCTTCCAGTCACCTCTGCGAATGGCGAACATACCGTCAACTGAATGATGGATGATGTCCGGCCGGACCGGCTTCGTGTTCTTGCCCAGCCATGCCGGGAGCAGATTGTAACTGTCCTCAGCCGCATTGCTTGGAAGTCGGATGCCAAGAATCGCGGCGAGGGTGGCCATGAGATCCGATAAGCAACCCAACTCGTCGCTCACGCGCCCCGCGGGAACACGATTCGGCCAGCGAATCAAAAACGGGATGCGATGCCCGCCGTCCCAAATGTCGGCTTTTTCTCCCTTCCAATTCGCATTTGCACGATGGGCATATCGATCGAGATCCTCCAGCTTCCAGTCTGCGCCGTTGTCGCTCGTGAAGATGAGAATGGTGTTTCGGTTCGAAGCGGCATCCACTGCGCGCATCACTTGACCCATCGCATCGTCCACTTCTGCTGCATAGTCGCCGTAATCGCCCGCTTTCGAAAGGCCGCGGTATTTAGGAAGCGGGACCCACGGGGTGTGGGGAGA
>JAFAQG010000047.1 GCA_019246575.1 Acidobacteriaceae bacterium | reverse complement strand
ACACCTCAGTACTCTTCCCGAGCTACAATCGGTGCACCTCCTCGGAACGGATGTTTTCGAGGACATGATTCACGAGGCAAAATCAGCTGTGGCCCGGGCAGGGCTCTTGGACCGCATAGAACTTTTGCAAGACGATGTTCATGAGAGCCGGTTGCCTCCCGGATTCGCGGATGTCATCGTAAGCCGATCGACCCTGCACCACTGGTCAGATCCGGTCCGCGCTCTGCGGGAAATCTACCGCGTGCTGAAGCCCGGAGGAACGGCGCTCATTGTAGACGTTCGTCGGGATGCACCTGAAGTTGCCGTGCGCGAGTTCAATCAGTTTCGCGAAAAGGCGGGCTTGGGACCTTCCTTTCTCGATGAGAAATATACAGCGCATGAGGTGCAAGCATTCGCAGAAGAAGCAGGTCTGAGAAGCTGTAGTTCCGTGGACGTGGGGAAGCAGGGTCTCAATGCACTCGGCTTGTCCCTGAGGATCCGGAAACGGCGGGATGCGTAGCTGGAACACCAGCGTTCTGACGCGCGGCTTCTTCCGCAGCCTCGGCTTTGGCCTCGATGACGATATCCTGTATCTCCTCGCCCAGGCGCGCCGACCATCGGACGGCGTCGCGTGCCGTCGCTGTCGCAGCCTGTTGTCCTTTAGCCAAAATGGTGACCAGGAGCCGCCGAGTGCCGGGGCCGTTTAGAACGCATGCCGTGCCCGCCGCGAGACCAAGAAGAAAGCTAAACATAGGCCAGTCTCGATAGTACGCGTGCGTGTAGCAGCAGGTCAACCCGCGCCTTCGAACATGCGAAACGGGAAGTCGGGAATATGGCGCGGCGTTCGTGCGTCTAGGCCGACGATGCGGACCAGAAACCGCCTTCGTCGATAGCGCCTCCTTCGATCAAATATTCGGTTGACTTGATTACCGGGCAAGATGTAGAGTACCTTGACAGCGTTTCTCTTCCCTGCGTGGGATTATGCTGGCTTAACCAATTCAGACTTCGTGGGCTGAACCGACGAGACCGATACGGGGTATGCGTGTATGTACTTAAAGGTCAGAAGCAACGCTTGGTTTACTGAGACACGGCACGATTAAGTGTTCCGCGATGAGCCGTCCCCAGTCTGCAATGTGGGGCTGCCCCCTAGGGTGAGACAAACAATTAAGACACTGTTGACCGGTTGATGAAAAATGATCGACCGGCGAGACGACTTTAGCGCATACTCGGGAACGGTTGGTGAAGCGGAGGCGGGCACTGCGGGAGCGCAACCCGCCAAGGAATAGCCAGCCGGAAACTCATCCAGACGATGAGCGAGGACGTCGGTCATGCTGGCGTCCTCATCGGATGGATAGATTTCCCAATGCCTGTTAAAACTCATGCAGAAAGGCGCCGCGTAGCGGCCTCCTTTTGTTGTGACACGAGATTGGCTTCGAATTCCGCAGGCGGCAGATAGCCCAGCGCGGAGTGAAGCCGCTTTTCGTTGTAGATTTTCTCCAGGAACTCGCGAATCGACAGATGCGCCTCCTGCAGATCTCGGTATTCACTGCGAAAAACCTCTTCGTACTTCAGTGTTTTCATAAAGGATTCGCAGGCCGCGTTGTCCCACGGATTGCCTTTGCGCGACATGCTTACGCCGATTCCGTTTTCTTTGAGTAAGTACGTGTACTCGCCGCTGGCGTATTGTGAACCGCGGTCCGAATGGTGAACGAGACCCGGCTGCACGCTGCGCCGCGATAATGCCATTTTCAGCGCCCCCAGAGTTAACTTGTCTTCTAAAGTCCGATCCAACGCCCAACCGATTACGCGTCGTGAGAAGGCGTCGAGGATGACTGCTAAAAAGACGAACTCCTCGCGCAGCCGAATGTATGTGATGTCAGCCACCCAGAGCTGGTCCATCGCGGTCAGCAGTATCGTGCGCGCCAGGTTTGGGTAGACCTTGCGACCGTGATTGGAATCGGTCGTGACGACGAACTTCCGCTTCCGGATGCACAGCAGGTTGTCTTCCCGCAGAATGCGATAAACGCATTTGGGGTTCACCCTCCATCCGCGTCGCCGCAGTTCGGCGGTGATTCGCGGCCGCCCGTAGCTCGGCCACTCCAAAGCGATCCGTTGGATCTCATCACGCAAATCCATGTCCGCGTCATGGCCCGGATCCGTGCTCTCATCGAAGCGGTAGAAGCTGGCGCGGCTGATCCGCCCCAGTTCCATCATGCGCTCCACTGTTAGTCCCCGGCCGGCCCTCATTTCTTCTTTGACCTTCCGGTAGACGGCGGATTTCCAGTCAACACCTGCAGCATCCGCTGTTCCTCGATGCGCTGCAAGCACCCCTTCAAAAAATCGATTTCCAGCGCTTGCTGACCGATCTTTCGCTCCAGTTCAGCAATCCGCCCTTCCGACCAACGTTGCTTTCCGTTGCCGGGAAACACGTTTCCTGGGGCCTCTCGGAACTCGCGACGCCAGCGGTGCAGCACGTTCGGGTTGACTTCTACGCCCCGTGCCACCTCAGCCATCGATACGCCTTGCTCCAGCCGCCGTACGGCGGCTAACTTGAACTCTTTCGTGAACTGCCTGCGAGACAATCCCATTGACTCAATTCTCCATTCGATGAATTTTGAGTCTTAACCATTTGTCTCAAAACTGGGGGCAAGTCCACTTTGGGCCTTCGCAACTCCTCGGATGGTGGGCAAGCGGTGGATATGCCTGAAAGTCGGCTTTTTCGTGTATTGGACGGATTAGCATCGAGAAACGCGCATTTCATCCTCATAGATGCGGCGATTTCTGCGCCTCGCCCCCGAACTGCAGAAGCCAAATCAGCGATCCACCAAATCGAGCATCACAGGATCGTACCGCGCACCGGCGGCTGCTTTGGGCAATACATCATCGATTTCAGCGATGTCGTGTTCCGACAGTTCCACATCGACAGCCCGGACGTTCTCCTCCAGCCGAGCGAGACTGCTTGTGCCCGGAATCGGAACCACATCGGGCTTGCTGAGGAGCCAAGCGAGCGTTAATTGCGCCGGCGTGCAATTCTTCTTCGCCGCAATCTCTTTTACGTGATCTGCGATCGCGAGATTTTTTGTGAAATTCTCTCCCTGAAAACGAGGATTGTTTCGCCGCCAATCGGTCGGTGCCAGATCATTCAGTGCTCGGATCCGTCCCGCAAGGAAGCCGCGGCCGAGGGGGCTATACGCGACCAGCGCTATGCCAAGCTCGCGTAAGGCGGGCAGCAAAGCGTCCTCAGGCTCTCGTGTCCAGAGCGAAAACTCCGATTGTACGGCTGCAATTGGATGGACGGCCTGCGCCCGGCGGACGGTAGCCGCTGAGACTTCGGAGAGCCCAAGATGCCGAACTTTGCCGACCTGTACGAGTTGAGCCATTGCCCCGACTGTCTCTTCTATCGGAACGTCTGGATCCACCCGGTGCAGGTAATAAAGATCAATATAGTCAATGCCCAGACGTTTGAGTGAATTATCGCAAGCGCGCCGGACATACTCGGGGCTGCCGTTGAGGACTCGCTCCACTCCCGGTTTCTCAGTAACAACGAAACCGAATTTCGTGGAAAGAATGATGCCGGCACGGCGGCCACGCAACGCCTTACCCACCTGCATCTCTGAAATTCCGTAGATATCGGCCGTATCGAGAAGCGTGATTCCGCGGTCGAGAGCCCGGCTGATCAGTGCAACCGCCGCGTCGTCATCACGCGCACTACTGGTGTAAACATCAGCAATTCCAATACTCATGCAACCCAAGCCAATTGCCGAAATGGTTGGGCCTGAACGGCCAAGTACTCGCTGTTTCATCTTTCGGTTCTAACAGAACTCCCAAAACTCACACTGGCTCAAGCGAAAGGGAACTGTTATGTCGGCGAACACTT
>JAFAQG010000135.1 GCA_019246575.1 Acidobacteriaceae bacterium | reverse complement strand
GTTTCAGCTGCGGCAGAAAGAAGCCATTCTTCGTGAGACATTGAAGCGTCTTGGCGGCATCACGTATGACGGCGAAATCAAGACCATTTCCGCGCATCCATGGAACTACCGCAACAGGATCCAATTGCATTTCGAGGACGGCAAGTCGGGGTTTCACACGCGCGGATCGCGCGATCTCTGCGAAATCGAGCGTTGCTACATCTCGTCGCCGGCCCTCGTCGACGCTATCCACAAATTGCACGATGCGGCGCGCGCGTCTCAATGGCCGAAGTTCTTGCGCTCTTTGGAACTGTTCACCAATGAGCAGCAGTTGCAGCTAAACGTCGTAGATGCCGGTCGCCCCGTGGCGGCGCGTTTCTTCGAATGGTGCTCCACGTTCCTGGACAACGTCGCGTACGGCGCCATTGAATACAGCGCGGCAGGATACACGTTTCGTATCAGCCGGGGCTCGTTCTTCCAGGTGAATCGATTTCTGATCGATGCACTCGTGAATGAAGTGCTGGCGGAGTCGGCGGGATCGCATGCCGTCGATCTTTACGCCGGCGTCGGATTGTTCTCGGTCCCGCTTGCCGCTCGCTTCCAGCATGTCGATGCCGTCGAGCGTGGCGGCCCACCATATCGCGATCTGACGCACAATGCGAGCGGCGTCGCGAATCTGCGGAGCGTCAGAGCAGCCGCCGAAGATTTTCTTTGTGCGCTTACCGAAGCGCCGGACCTCGTGGTCGCCGATCCGCCCCGTGCGGGCGTCGGGCGGGATGCAACCCGTGAGCTCCTGCGAATTCGTCCAAGCCGGCTCACGCTCGTGAGCTGCGATCCATCCACGCTCAGCCGCGATTTGAAAAACCTTCTCTCCGCCTACCGCATGGAACGCCTCACTTTGCTCGATCTATTCCCGCAAACCTATCATTTCGAAGTACTTGTGCATCTTTCACGTGCCTAGGATTTTTCTGGCCACGACTTTCGTTGAATTTTCGCCCTTATGGCTTGACGTACCCTACTATTCCGATAGAGAATGAGACATGCGCTCACCGCGCATCACTGATTCATTCCAGAGGCTGGAACATTTCCGGCCTGGAGAGGGTTTATACATGGGTAGTGCTACCGTTCTTCCATACATAACCAGTCAGCCCGTAATACCAAAGCCGGAGCAGATTCTGCACGGCACGGACACGAATCGGCGTCTCAACGTGGTCTGCGTGGGCGCTCATCCGGATGACCCCGAGACTGGTTGTGGCGGCACTCTATCCAAGCTGGCGGCGGAAGGACATCAGGTCACCATCGTGTATCTCACCCGCGGCGAGGCCGGTCTGAAGGACGGCGATGCCGAGACGGCTGCACGCGTTCGAACCGCGGAATCTCTGCTTGCCTGCGAACTGATGGGCGCGCGCGCCGTGTTCGCCGGCCAGATTGATGGTCAGACAATCGCCGACAGGGAGCGCGGACAGCAGTTCACGGCACTACTCGCTTCCCTGAAGCCCGACATTGTTTTCACCCATTGGCCGCTCGATACGCACCGCGATCATCGCAACACCGCTCAGCTTACATACGAGGCCTGGGAAGCACTCGGCGAATCATTCACGCTCGTGTACTACGAGGTCATGACGGGAGTCCAAACCCATCATTTCGAGCCGAACTGCTTCGTCGACATCACATCCATGGCAGACAAAAAGCGCTCCGCGATCTATGCGCATGTCTGCCAGAAGCCGGAACGCTTTTACCCGTACCACGAAAAGATGGAAAAAGAGCGCGGGTCAGTTGCACGGCACGATCGCGCGGAGGCGTTCGTAGTCGTTCGAGAGAAACTTCCGAAGCCGTACTTGCCGTTCGAGATGTAACTCGGTATTTAGAGAACGCGGCCGGGAGCAAGCTGCTGCTTCGTCGAGAGCGAAAAGCGCGGCTCCTGATCGCCCGCTCCTTCGATGCTGCGCACCAGGTATTCAGCTATCCCGGGGGCGTGCTTGAAACCGTGACCTGAACCGCCGCCCGCGAACCAAACATTTTCGATTTCCGGATGACGGTCGATCAGAAGATCGCCGTTCGGTGTGTTCTCGTAATGACACACGCGGGTGCTTCGAAGCCTCCCATCCTGCATGGCTGGAAACCGAGCAGCGAGATAATCTGCCGCTTCTGAGATCTGTGCGGGCGTGATGTCGCGCCCTCCCGTATCAGGATCGAAATCTGGTCCGAGGTGATGAAAACCAAGCTTCACGCCGTCTCCGAAATCCGGAAAGCCATACGGAATACTCGGGTTCGTTTGATCGATCCACGCGGGCAGCGAGCCGGCTTTGAAATGGAGCTCGTCGCGGCCGGGATCGAAGAAGAACAGTTCTTGTCGCGTCGGGCGGATAACGTGAGCGAGCGCTCGCGGAAAGAGTTTCGGCAGCCATGAGCCGCATGCGAATACGAACAGGTCGCTTTCAAATCGATGCCCATCGGCCGTGTCGATCCACTCGATACGCGCGCCATCCGGCCCGGGAGGCATTACCTTCCCAACCTCATAGCTGACGCCGTTTCGCTTGGCCGCAGCCAAAACTGTCTGTACCGACCGTTCTGCCAGGAGCACACCGGCCTGTGGCTCCCAAAGAACGACCGCGTTGTCCGGCACTCGAAACTGAGGAAGTCTTCTGCTGATTGTGTTTGCGTCCAGCCACTCGTGCTCGATTCCAAGCCGCCCGAAAACAGCCTGTGCGTCGCGAAGTGCTGGCTCGCCGGCGTCCGCCATCCAGAGCACGCCGGTTTGCCGGAAGTGCGATCCGCATCCTTCTTCAGCCAGTAACTCCTTCCATAGCCGGAGCGAACGCTGCGCCATTGCGGTGTAGATCTCATCGGCGCCATACGCACTGCGCACAATGCGCGACTCTCCCGTTGAACTCGAACGATCGTTTGCCGGTCCGTATTGATCGATCAGTGTTACGCGGCGCCCCGCGCGAGACGCAAGCAAGGCGATCCACGAGCCAAATGCACCGGCGCCTACGACTGTGATGTCCGCCGTCAATCGAGACCTCATTGCTTCAGAACGAAGGCATACAACGTATCACCTGCACCTACAACTAAGTATTGCTTGCCGTCCAATTCGTAAGTCATCGGACCATTATTTACTGACTCCGGTAAGTGGAAGTGCCAAAGAACGCGGCCTGTTGCCGGATCCCGGCCAATAAAATTGCCCGATGGATCACCGCTGAACAGTAATTTACCCGCTGTCGTTAAGATTCCGGAGGTTGCCGCACCAGAGCCGGGGTAATCATGACGCCACTGAATCCGGCCTGTTCTGAAGTCTATGGCTTCTATCTCAGCCTGCAACCATAGATTGTGTCCGCTTCCGCCATAACCTTCGGGCTTGTCATCCGTATCGGTCAGATAAGCTAGGCTATATCCTCTTACGGCATTGACGTAGAACAGGCCGGTGTCCGGATCGAAACTGGGAGGATACCAATTTGTTCCGCCGCCCGCCGGAATGTTGAGTAGCACTCCGTCGGTTTGCGGATCCTTGGCGGGGTTGGGAATCGGGCTTCCGTTCGAGTCGATGCCCTTGGACCAATCTGTGCCGACGAAGGGAACGCTGATAATGTCTTTCCCGTTCGTGCGATCCAGCACGAAAAAGTATCCGTTGCGCGCTGCCTGCGCGAGTAGCTTCCGGTTCCGGCCATCGATTACCGCGTCAAATAGAACTGGCGTCTCCACGTTGTCCCAATCGTGGGTGTCGTGAGGGGATGCCTGGAAATACCAAACGAGCCTCCCCGTGTCGGCATCCAGTGCGACGATGGAACACGTCCAGAGATTAGAGCCTCTCCGCCCTTGGCCCGCGTACACGGGGTTGGGATTGCCCGTGCCCCAGTAAAGCAGGTTCAGCTCCGGATCATAAGTGCCATCGAGCCACGTCATGCCGCCGCCGTGCTGCATGGCGGCCGCATTGGGCCATGTTTCGGCGCCGGGTTCGCCTGGCCGGGGTTCTGTATTCCAGCGCCATTGCCGCACGCCCGTTTCGGGATCGCGCGCTTCCAGATAGCCGGGCACATCCATCGCATCGCCGCCGACTCCGACGATGACATGATTCTTCACCAGCAGCGGGGCCATCGTCGTGAAGTACTGAAGCTTCGGGTCGGCAACCTGCCTGCGCCAACGCTCTTTCCCGTTCTTCGCTTCGAGCGAAATGAACCAGCCGTCTGGCGTCAGAAAGTAAATCCAGTCGCCGTATATACCGACTCCGCGATTTCCCACTAAGTGGCCGCCCTTATCCTGCCATGAGTACTGCCATAATTGTTCGCCGGTTCGCGCATCCACCGCCCAAACATGATCAGGAATCGTGAAATAAAGAATTCCATTCACTTCGAGAGGCGTGCTCTTTATCTCCACATTGGCAATACCGCGGAGCCTGCTTACGTTCGTGCGATACATCCAAGCCAATTGAAGTGAGCCGATGTTAGAAGAGTTAATCTGCGTTATCGGACTGTAGCGGCGTCCGGAGTAATCGCCGTTGTAAGTGGGCCAGGTATCGGCGGAAAATGTCAGCAATTTCGCGGGCGGGAGCAGTTGTCCCGCCACAAGCGCCGGGAGGAGCATGGTTCCCCCCCGGAGCGCCATGCGATGAACGTTCACTTCAGAGTCACCAGATATGCCAGAACATTGTGCATGTACGGATCCGTGTATCTCGCGAGTAACTCTCGATGTTGCTCGAGTGGATCGTTTATATCGACCTTAACGCTATCGCGCGGCCAGGAATGATATCCGCCAGAGGCATCCCAGAGTGAGACATCGAAATCGTCCATGCGCTTCAGCTTACCGGATATACTTTCACCTGAAGCAAGCGTTACACTAACGGTCGGCTGAGCGGGAGCTTTGGTCTCAGTTGGGTTCGATGTCGATGATGCGGTCGGATAAAGAAGTTGTGCCTGAAGGTCCGCCGGCGCGTACTTACTGCCGATGTGCGCCAAGTCGCCCGTAACGGAATGACACTTCCCGCACTGCCCGGGGCCATTGAAAAACTCCTGCCCCGCTTTGGCGTTTCCCGTTACGACATTGAGGATCTTGTAGCCGAAGCGGTTTGCCGCCGCTTCGACGCGCGCGTGCAGGAACTCCGCAATTTGGTAGATCTGTTCGGGGGTCATGGTGGAAAAGCTTGGCATCCCCCGATCGCGGCGTCCTTTCAGAACTACGTCGCCGATCAACTCTCCCTTCTCGTCATGAAGAACGATGCTCGATCGAACGAGATCGGGGCCTTCGCCGCCCGTCGCGTTTGCGCCATGGCAGAACGAGCAGTTCTGGGCAAATAATCTCTCACCTTGTGCCGCCGCGGTCTGGTCCGCAGGCGGCCCGAGGCCGAGAAATTCTCTCCCGCGCTCGGTGCGCGCTGTTTTCGGTTTCCGTTGCCCGGGCTCCGGCGCAGTCTGGGCAGCAAGCTGCAGAGTCACAGTTGAGATGAGCAAGGCCCACGTAAAAACGGATCTGAGCAGCGATCCGCACATGGGGTCATTTTACTCGCCCGCGTTGTCGGGGACGCGTGACTGGCTCCGGCGAGCAAGGCTTCTTCTTGATATCCTGCATGGGACTATGAAGCAGGTCACTTACATTTGTGCTTTTGTTCTCATGTCCGCCGTCGCGAACGCGCAGATCTTCCAGTTCACGCGCGAACAGATGCTCGATTACACGAAAAACAGCCCGTTCGAGCGATTTGAAGATGGCCGTCCGAAGGTTCCCGACGACTTACTGAAGAAGCTCGAGGAGGTCAGCGCGGAAGAGGTCTGGGTCATCCTGCACAAATACCATTACGACAACCAGTTCGCCGGAAACTGGCGCGTCTTGCATCCTGATAAGCACCTGGTCGGACGCGCTATAACAGCACAGTTTATGCCGCTGCGCGAAGATGTGCAATCTGTTGCGGAGGCGAAAGCCAACGGAAACGGCCCGCGTCGGAATGCGAACCAGCGCGTGATCGACTCGTTACAGAACGGCGACACTATCGTCGTAGACCTATACGGAAAGCAGGAAGGTGGAACCTATGTCGGCGACAATCTGGCAACCGCCATCCAAACATTTACGCACACGGGCATGGTCATCGACGGCGCAGTTCGTGATCTCGACAGCATTTCCCAGATGGATATGCCTGTTTACATCCGCGGAGCACATCCGACCCCGATTGCGAACTGTATGTTAACAGGTGTCAACGTTCCTATACGCATCGAGGGTACGACCGTCATGCCGGGCGATGTCGTCTTCGGAGATAGCGAAGGCGTGTACTTCATTCCTCCGCAATTCGTCAAAGAGATCGTCGAAAATGCAGAAGAGCTTCACGTTCACGACGAGTGGACACAAATGATGCTGAAAACGGGAAAATACAAATCCAGCGATATTTATCCTTCGCCGCGAGATCCGGAACTGATGAAACAGTACCAGGAATACAAAAAACAGCACCTGAAACGCTGACAGGTTTTCAGCGCGACTGTGATAATTCTGACGCATGGAAGGTTCCGCCATGAATCGCAATTTACGTAAAACGCTCGCGCGCCGGAAGTTCCTAAAGGCCGCGGGATTATTCTCCATCGGAACATTGTGGACCGACGAAGTGCTGGAAGCTCTTCCGCAGAACACAAACACGAACTCGAAACCATCGGACCTCAAGATCACCGATCTGCGCGTAGCCACTGTGGTACACGCACCGATGACTTGCCCGATTATTCGGATCGACACGAATCAGGGCATCCACGGGTTGGGAGAAGTGCGCGACGGCTCGAGCCCGACGTACGCGTTGATGCTGAAGGGCCGCTTGCTGGGAGAAAACCCGTGCAGTGTCGAAAAAGTATTTCGCAAAATCAGGCAGTTTGGCGGAGATTCGCGCCAAGCCGGCGGTGTATGCGGTGTCGAGATGGCCCTGTGGGATCTCGCCGGGAAGGCGTACAACGTCCCTGTTTATCAGATGATCGGGGGCAAGTACCGCGACAAAGTACGAATTTACTGTGACACTACCGAATCGGCAGATCCGAAAATTTACGGTCAACGCCTGAAGGCGCGGATGGATCAGGGATTCACCTGGCTAAAGATGGAGCTCGGGGTCGAAATGATCCAGGATGTGCCGGGCGCGGTAAGCCGGCCCTTGCGATCCGGCCGGCTTTCGCAAGGCGATCCTGTATTGCATCCGTTCACGGGCAATGAGATTACTGCGAAAGGCTGCGATCTTATGGCCGAGTACGTCGCTGTTGTGCGCCAACAGGTTGGGATGGACGTCCCTCTTTCCGCCGACCACTTCGGTCACCTCGGAGTGAACTCCTGCATCCGCCTCGGCAAGCGGCTGACTGAATACAATCTCGCGTGGCTCGAAGATATGGTGCCCTGGTTCTGGCCAGACTTGCTCAAACAGATCTCAAGCGAAGTGGACATTCCACTCGCAACGGGAGAAGACATCTACAACATCGAGGGCTTCAAAAGACTCGCCGACATTCACGCCGTAGACATCTTTCATCCCGATCCTGGCTCAGCGGGCGGCGTGCTCGGCACCAAACGGGTCAGCGATCTCGCCGAACAGGCAGGCATCGGTTGCGCCGTTCACTTCGCGGGCACGCCTGTGGCCTGCATGGCGGGCGTACACGCCATCGCTGCGATGAATAATTTCCTGGCGATGGAAAATCATTCCGTGGACGTGCCCTGGTGGGACTCGCTGGTCGAAGGTGTCGATAAGCCCATCGTGAATCGCGGATTCATCACTGTGCCCGATAAGCCCGGGTTGGGAGTGACTCTGAACGAAGAGGCTGTGAAGGCGCATCTTGCTCCCGGCACAGGTTACTTCGATCCCACGCCGCAATGGAACAACGAAGGCTTACATGTAAACGACCGGTTGTGGTCGTAAGTTCGCCGTTTCTCTTACTGCGTAATTTCACCGAGCCGCGACCAGACCACAGGGAGCGGTGACCCAACCTTGCGTAGCTTTACCGAGCCGCGACCAGAGGGAGCGGTGACCAACAAACAATCCGCGCCTAGAACACGATCTTGATCGCAACTTCGAGGTCCCGGTTATCGCCGTTCGTGCCGGTGATAGCAGTCGAACTGGCGGCCGGATTCGCCGGATTAATTGACTGATTCGGCACGCTCATTATCGGGTGGTTCAGGGCGTTGAATGCCTCCAACCGCAGCTGCAGGTTGACACGCTCCTTGATAGCAAATATCCGCTGCGTGTAAAGATCCAAATTATACGTACCTGGCATGCGGAGAATGCCTCTGCCGGCGTTCCCGTAGCGGAAAGCCGGTTGTGAGCAGATGCTGCCGATCAGGGCAACGGCGCAAGGCTCGGCAAACGCAGCCGGATTGTACCAATGCGAGTAAGTACGGTTCGCTAAGTCGGCCGATCCGATAACGTCCGGCCAGCAGTTGGTTGCGTTATTCGGACAGCTTCCTGTAACTGAAAACGGCAATCCACTCTGCAATGTTGCGATCCCACCGAGCTGCCAATCGCCAATTACGTAAGAAAGGATGCCGCTCTTAACATAGCGTCTGCTTCGTCCGAAGGGCAGATCCCACGTCCAACTGCCCACAAATCGCTGGGGCAAGTCAAAGCCCGACGGCCCGTAATTCGTCTTCAGGTTCGTAATGGTCTGCGGTCCGCTGGTATAACCCGATCCACTTGCTGCCGAACCTCCGTAATCCAGCGACTTCGACCATGTGTAACTCAAAAGAAACTGTAACCCGCTACTTAGTCGCTTCGTCAGCTTTGCCTGAAAACCATGATAGTTCGAGTTGTTGCGCGGATCGCATTCCAATATATTTCGAAACGTGGGAATCTGAGGAATCGTGACGCGGAGGTTGGATGAAATACTAGAGGGCCCCGGCTCAACCTCCTGTGGGTTATAGCAGAACATCAGGTGATTGCCGCGGCTCCCGGCGTACGCGAGTTCCAGAAGCATGCTGCTGCCCAACTGGCGTTCGATATTGAAGTTCCACGTTTCATAGTAAGGTGTCTGGTTCGCGAAGCTTTGACCAATAACGCTCGGGTTTCCCGGAGCATTTACAAGATCTGTCGTCGTCATCGGCTGTATGGGGAGGGGAGTTCCGAACGGCTGATTGATGGTGGGCTGGGATGCCATCGCCGCCCCAAGCGGATATTGCGTCGATGGCGCCGGCGTGTTCTGCGAAATCGCCCACGGCACCTGCTGTCCCAAAAAATTCGAAGCCGATGTCTGTTCCGGGAAGTAGGACATCTCGAAGCCGCCCCGAAGCACGGTCCTCGTGTCGCCCGTTACGTCCCATGCAAAGCCAACGTGCGGCCCGACGTCGTTGTAGCGAGTCTGTACGTCTGCCGTTTTCGAGGCGTTTACACCGGCATAGACCAGACTGAGGTTTGCAAGGTCGAAGTTTGTGAGCCGGTTGTTCTTCTCTTTGTAGGGTGTAAACAGATCCCAACGGACGCCGAGATTCAACGTCAGACGCGGGCTTAGTTTCCAATCGTCTTCGACGAAAACGGAGTGTTCCCATACTCGCAGATAGTACGGGCTCTGCAGAAATCCGCGTGTGCCGCCGGAGCTCGTGCCATTCGCCAAAAAACCTAAGAGCAGTGTCGCAAGGCCGTTGCCTTCGGTCCCCGTGATCGGGTTATTAGTCAGGTTCGGTCGGAAATAAAGCTGTGATCGGGTATTTGTATTCGTGAACGGCGATACATCGTCGCGAATAATGCGGTACCCGAATTTGAGCGAATGTCCGCCTCGGATCCAAGACACATTGTCCTGGAGCTGATAAGATGTCTGACGCGGATTAGCAGGCAAAAATGCCGGCCCGCCATTAAGCGACGTATAGTCGCTCAAACCGGGAACATTGCTGATGTTTATCGTCGGGATCCCGGAAGTATTCGGGCTAAGGTTGATACCCATGATCCCCAGTGACGTCGCCGCGTTGTGGCCGTAGTCGGACTGCCGTGTAAGAGGGTTCGTGCGAGCCACGCCGGCAATAAACTCGTTCACCAGCGTCGGCGTAAATACATGCGTTTCGTTGAACGCGAACCCGGAAGCAACTAACTTCGTGTTTTGCCCGCCGGCAATGAAGGGCCCTAAGTTGAACTTGCTTGCGACGCTCGCTGGGGTGGGAATGCAGCAGCCCCCCTGACCTTTTGTGTCGAACAAGTTGAACTGCTCGAGACTGTAGCGCCCGAACATGGAATCCTTTTCGCTGAACCGGTGATCGATGCGGATGTTGCCGCCGTTATCATCAAGACTCCTGCTTAAGAAATCGCTACGGTTGTTCTGCAAACCGGCGCCCGGGATATTTGGAAGCGGATAAAGACTCGCGACATTCAGGCCGACCTGATTCAGTTCCCCCGCTGGAATCGTGTTGTTTGCATATGGAGTCCGTGAGATGACGCTGCCGTTCTGAACGGTCGTGTATGGATCGTAAATGTGAGTGCTGGGCAACAGTTCGCTGAAGTTACCCGTACCCTCCAGCGCTGTCGGAACTGTATTGATGAAGGTTTGGCCTTTGAATTCCCTCCACCCGTAGTAATCGGCAAAGAAAAAGGTCTTGTTCTTGATGATTG
>JAFAQG010000100.1 GCA_019246575.1 Acidobacteriaceae bacterium | reverse complement strand
AAAAGTCGGGGGTCAGGCGGCCTGCATTGGCCGGTTTTGGGTGTCCCCCGAGGGGCAGCGCCGAAGCGCCTATCCTGCTGATCAGAAACCCACGCTTTTTAGGCAGTTCGGAGCATGCGTTGCCTCTCAGTTCGAGAGATTTTGTGGGCAAACGTAGGGTTGCTCAAATCTTAGTTATAGGTAAGCGTCCGTTGAACCCCTCTATTCAGAAGCCGCCGGTGGCCTGCATAGTTGAATAATGGCAGGAACGATTTCGGGGAATAACTCCGGCAGCAGAGACGAGTATTGGCGCGAGCAGATTGCAGCGCACGAACGCAGCGGGTTGTCGGTGCAGCGGTTCTGCAAGCAGCAGGGCCTGAATAACCCCTCATTCTATTACTGGCGAAAACGCCTCCGCCAGAAAACACCCGTGCGGTTCGCCCTGATCGAAACCAAAGCGGGACATCAACCAAAAACAGACGTCTCATTGGAGCTGGTGCTACCGACGGGGGAGCGGCTGCGAATCGGCGCAGACGTAAACGTTACAGCGTTGCGGACAGTGCTGGACGTCTTGCGTAAATGATTCACCTGCCCGCGAGCGTACGGGTCTATTTATGCCTGGCGACCTGTGATATGCGCAAGAGCTTCGACGGGCTACATGCGCTGGTGCGGGACCACCTGGAACTGGACCCGTTCGCTGGCCATCTGGTCGTCTTTGCGAGCCGTCGCCGCGACCGGGTGAAAATTTTGTATTGGGACCGTGACGGATTCGCGATCTGGAGCAAGCGGCTGGAAGAGGGCACGTACGCAATGCCGTTCGGCGATGGCAGCGAAGAACGCCGACGGGAGATCACGGCGCAGGAATTGGGGGCGCTGCTGAGCGGGATTGAACTGACCGAAGCCAAACGCCGCAAGCGCTATCGAAGATCCGTCTAAACGGGGTTGCATCATTTTGTTCTTGGCTATGAGTCAGGCAGCGCGTAAACTGATTCTTACTCGTGGCCTTCGATCCGAAACATCTGCCGGAAGATCCCAAGCGTCTCCAGCAAATGGTGCTGGACCTGATGGCGCAACTGGATCGCGAGTCCAGCGAGCGGAGCAAAGTTGAAGCGTTGTTGCGCGAGTTGTTGGATGCCAAGCGCAACCGCAAAAGCGAGCAGCTCTCGACTGACCAACTGGCCCTGTTTGCGGCGGCCTGGCAGGCGCGGCAAACAGAAGTGGAAGCGGAGGCGCCCAAGGGGAATGATTCCGACGACGATCCCACCGCCAAACTGGGCGGAGGCGACTCGGCTGCGAAGAAACGAACGGGCGGCCGTCAACCTCTTCCGCGGCATCTCAAGCGTGAGCGCATCACACATGACCTGTCGGAAGAGGAAAAACACTGCTCCACCTGCCAGCAGGATCTGCGACCGATGGTGAAGAGTCGAGCGAACGATATGAATATGTTCCGGCGCAGTTGACTGTCATTGAGGACATCTGCAAGAAATACGCGTGCGACTGCACGGTGAAAACGGCGACCAAACCGGCACAGCCGATCCAGAAGAGCACGGCCGGGGCCAGCCTACTGGCGCAGGTGATTGTGGCCAAAACGGCCGACCATCTGCCTCTGCACCGGCAAGAGAAGATCTTCCAGCGCCACGGCGCGGACATTTCCCGCAAGACCATGGGCGGCTGGCTGGCGCAATGCGCCGATCTGCTGCAGCCGTTGTATGGATCGCTGAAAGAGGTTCTGTTCCAGTCCAAGGTGATCGGCACCGACGACACGAGTGTGAAGGTGCTGGATATCAAGCTGCCCTTCGCGCGCACTGGACGCATCTGGCCGTACTACGGAGATGGGGACCACCCGGTCATCATCTATGACTACACGGCGACGCGGGAGCGCGCGGGGCCGGAACAGTTTCTCAAAGGGTATCGCGGTTACTTGCAAGCGGACGCCTACGGAGGGTATGACGCGTTTTTCAAGAACCCGGCGCGGGGGTTAACCGAGGTTGGCTGCTGGGCGCATGCCAGAAGATACTTTCATCGGGCATTGGAATCGGATCAGTCTCGTATGGGACCGGCGCTGCTGCTGATTGCTCAACTGTATCGCGTGGAGAACGAAGCGCGGCCCTTGTCGGCCGAGGATCGGCTTGGGCTGCGCCAGGTGCAGTCGCACCCCATCCTGGAGAAGTTGCGTAACTACTTGTTGGAGACGGAGACAGAGGTCTTACCGAAAAGCCCAGAGGGGCGTGCGGTCCGGTACACGCTGAAGAACTGGAACGCGCTCACGCGCTTCTGTGAAGATGGTGATCTCTCCATCGACAATCACGCCACTGAGCGCGCGATCCGCGGCGTGGCCGTGGGGCGCAACAACTGGCTCTTCTTCGGCAGTGAGGAAGGCGGCAAGACGGCCGCCGTACTCCGGAGTTTCGTGGCTTCGTGTCAGCGTATCGGAGTGGATCCCTTCGCCTGGCTGAAAGACATTCTTTCCCGCATCGCCGATCATCCCATAACGCGGATCGCCGAACTTCTACCGCACCACTGGACCCCTGCTCAGGCTTAACTCGGCAGCCGGGCAGGAAAACGTTGTCCAGCGCGCTACCTTAGGTAAAAGGAGTCTGCAATGCGATTGCTTTTGGGCTTCGCCATTATGGTCTTGTCGTCGGCTGCATTCGCTCAGTCTGGCTCACAAACGGAATCCAACATGTATTGCGTTGAGCGGATGCAGATGCCGGTCTACCCCAAACTCGCGGATGCAGCACGTGTTTCAGGGACATCGAAAGCAACGGTCACCCTAGACTCCGATGGTTCCGTACGCCAACCAATAATCACAGATATGGGGAATGCGTCTACGACAGCAAAGCGCCTCTTTCCACCGGTGGTCCAGGAGGCGCTTCGTAGATCGCGATTCCGCAAGAA
>JAFAQG010000063.1 GCA_019246575.1 Acidobacteriaceae bacterium | reverse complement strand
GTTCGGACATATTGGTCCGCCTCCGGGGAACGACTCGAGCATCGCGTGCACGTGCACGTCGATGACTGGAGGCAGATCCGAGTCACTATTTTGGGCGAGCAGTGTGCCGGGAGTTGCCACGCCGGCCAAGAGCCCTGCGGCCAAGAGCATCGATTTCAAGCGCATTGATAAGCGTCCTTTTATGTGGTCTTACTTTCTTAGTAACTGCGGCGAAGCCGGCGCCCGGCAAACAAAGTTAGCCGCGTCGTCCGTACTACCGGATCCTTTATAAACCGGTTGCTGCGGATAGCGGCAAATCGGCCGAGTCCGATCGACTGAGCCAGCCTTATCCAAATGTTCGGCTACTATGCGCTGTGGCGCTCTGTCTGTGGCGACCCACATGTCGATTTGTTCGAGTGAGTCAAACTTACTTGGGCCGGGGCCGCCTCCGCAATGCCCCATTCCCGGAACCATGAACAGAACCGCGAACGAGTCCGCCGTCTTTGTTCCCATCTCGCGTTCTACGGAGTCGTAATAGTGAATAGTGTTCTCAGGAGGCACAACTGGATCAGCCCAACCCTGAAACATGAGTAACTTGCCGCCGTGCCGCTTGAAAGCGGTGAGATCGGGATCGACAGCGGAAACTTGCGGCAACGTGTGATCGGCGAAGGCGATATCGCGGTCGAAATCGAAGGTTTTCGGCTCCCAATGCGGGTCGTCGAATATCCAGTAACGCCAGAAATCTATTCTCGCCGGTTCCGCCTTGCCGGCAAAGTATCCCGCCCAACTGCCGCTGCCGTCTGGCAGGGATTCGCTGCCACGAGCCCATCCCGGGAAGATTTGTTCGCCCGTTCGAGGATTGCGCGCGCCAGCGTAGATCTTGCGCACGGCTTTGACCTTTGCTGCACTCAGGCAAGAGTTCAGGTCAGCATCTTTACACAGCAACGCTCCCGGATCAAAATGACAGCGTCTTGGATCTGTGATGATGCCGTCCTTCACTCCGTCGAGGGCATCGCACGAGCGCATCACGGCGTTGTACAGCAGTGACAACTCTACAGTGCTCAGATCGGCGCCGGGGTCGTCATGCAGCGCTCGCCAGGACCACATAAAACCGGCGTTCAAGTGAATACGATCGTTGCCTGGATCGCCTGCCACAATGCCGTCGTAATCATCTGGGTAACGCTGCGCCTCAGACAAGGCCTGTTGACCGCCCGTTGAGCAACCCGAGAAGTAAGAGTGCTCAGGAAGACGCCCGTAGTAACTGCGTAGCACGAGTTTCGCGGCTTGGGTCATTACATGAATTGCCCGGTAAGCCCAATCGGCGATCTTGACGGGATGTCCGACTCCGAATTTAAGGTCACTTCCCGAATGCCCCGTATCCGAACCTGTGACCACATACCCGCGCAACCGCGCTGCGCGCATCGCTCGTACGTCCAGTTGACTGGAGTAGCCTCCGTTTCCCGTTCCAAGCAATTTCCCGTTCCACTTCTCGGCCGAAGGAAGCCAGACCTCAGAGTGGATTTCCGAATCCGGCACGGGTCTCGATGTAATTGAGACTCGGCAGTACGAACCGATATTGACATCGACAACAGTTTCCGCGGTCACCGTCGCACCGGGTATGAGCATGTCCTGAAGTTGCTCGCAGGAGGCGCAGTAAGCGCTACGGGCGATTGTAGACAGGATAAACAGCGAGAATGCGGTTCTCACGCATCGTGCGCAGCACGCGCGCGCTCCGCACGATCTATGCTATGCCGCGTCGACACCACAGCACAATTCGAAAGATACAAACACTGTCATTCTCAAAAGTGAAGAACGCCGATCGCCAGCGCCGCGGCTGTCATCACCAGCGATGCAGCGAATAGATAAGGAATCGAAAACTTCTGATGCTCCCGCAATTCCACACCCGCCAGTCCCACAACAAGGTACGTGGCAGGAGTCAATGGGCTGACGGGAAAACCAGTCGTATGCAGTCCTAGGAGAGCCGCCTGCGCTACCTCGGCGGGTGGGATGCCCATTGCATTGCCTGCCATGCTCAGAACCGGCAAGACACCGAAGTAGAACGAATCGGGATCAAAGATCAGGCTCAGGGGCATTGCAAGCACAGCCAGCAAGAGAGGCAAGTAGTGAGCCGTTGTGTGCGGCACCAGGGCGACCGCGGCATTTGCCATGGCAGTCATCATGCCTGATTCTTTCATGATGCCGGTGAAGGCACCCGCGGCAAGCAGGATGCTCGCCATCAACAGCGCTGCACGGGCGTGAGAATCGATTCTCTCCTGCTGTTCTTTAAGACTTGGGTAGTTGATCTGAAGGGCCACGACGAGGCCCAGCATGAAGACGACCATCGGCTCAACCTTGAACCCGATCATCAGGATCAGCAAGATGGCCGTGAGTGCCAAATTAGCGGCGAAGCGTTTGGGCCGCACTAGGGACCTTACCGAGGGCTCGTCCCGGTGCTGTATGACCGACGCTTCTGTCGCGAGAGGCGCCGATACATAAAGACCTGTACGTTGCCGGCGACCCATCCAATAAGTCGCCGCAAACACGAAGATCAGTCCGACAATCTGCACGGGCAGCAAAGGATTGAACAGGGTCGTCGCTGGAACGTGCAGTACCGACGAAGCACGTATCATCGGCCCGGTCCACGGAAGGAAGTTCACACCGGCCGCCATAGATGCGGCACAGGCGAGAACGCGCCGGTCCATGCCCGTGCGTTCGAACAGCGGACGCATGACCGGAATGGTAACCAGAAACGTCACGGCACCGGATCCATCCAAATGGACCAGCAACGCTAACAGCGCAGTGCCCATCGCGATTCGAGCGGGGTCCTTGCCGACAGCCTTCAGCAACCGGTCGATGAGGGGACGCAGCATGCCCGCATCGCTCACAATTCCGAAGTACAAAATGGCAAAGATGAACATTCCGGCAACGCCGGCGACACTCTGAACACCGTGCAGCATGAATACTGCGGTCTTGGGCCCGAATCCAGCAACTAGCGACGCGATTACGGGAACGGTGATCAGCGCTGACAACGGGGTGAGCCGCTTCGTCAAGATGAGTGCTAGTAGCGCGACAACGGTGAGAGTGCCCAGGATGGCGAGCATGGCGTCAGGTATCGCGCTTCGGGGAACTCAGGCGAGGATAGCCGCAGTGATAGCCTCGCCTTATGAATCTCAACCTGCGGCACTTGGAGGCATTCGCCGCAGTGGCACGCTTGCGCAGCTTCACCAAAGCAGCGCGCGCATTGCATGTTTCGCAGCCGTCGTTTACGGTCCAGATCAAGCAACTTGAAGAAGAACTTGGCGTGCGATTGCTCGATCGGAACACGCGGTCAGTCAGTCTAACGCAGATCGGCCACGAACTCGTGCCTGTTGTAGAGCGTCTGCTTCGCGAACTTGAAGGCATTGTGGCTAGCACACGCGCTTTGTCTTCAAGGAGCGTCGGATCAGTCACCATAGCTGCACTACCCTCCGTCTCCTCAACCCTGCTACCGTCAGTCATCGCAGAATTTCGCAAGCAGTTCCCGGGAATTCGCTTCCGTTTGCGCGACGCCGTTGGGAAGCGCATTATCGACCTGGTCACGTCAGATGCCGTCGACTTCGGAGTGGGCTCTGCCGAGAAGGATGATGCCGATGTCGACTTTACAGCTCTGTTTACTGACTCCATGAGCGCGATCTTCCCTGCTACCAGCCGACTTCGGCGAAAGAAGTCCATCACGCTGCGCGAGCTTGCTTCCGAGTCGCTCATTCTCACCGACACGGAAAGCACGGTTCGCCGTATCGTTGATCAGGCATTCGCATTGATCGGAATTCCGGTCATTCCAGTACAGGAAGTCAGTTATATGGCAACGGCAATTGGCATGGTAAGGGCGGGCTTGGGTGTTGCCATACTGCCGTCTTCCGCCCTCGAACTGGATGAGATGCGCTCTTCAAAGGCAATACCAATCGACAGTAATGAACTGAACCGAACGGTAGGCATAATCCAACGGCGGCATCGCAGTCTCTCTCCCGCTGCGGCAGCGTTCTTAAGCACCTTTCGCGATACCCTACGTCGACCTAAAATCATCCGGAATCTTGAGGTCCAGCAGGACGGAACTTAAGCACTTCCCGTGTGCATCTAACGCAAGCGAACGCGTAACACCCCCTCCCAAAGCACCATACATGACGAAATTGAAGCCAGCCAGCTTCGGCAGGTCATAACGCATCACTTCTCCAGTGATCAAGCCGCTGAATGTTTGGGCGACCAACTCCGCGGTCAGATGGCCGGTGAGCGCCGAATAATCCTCCGGACGATACACAAACACGCATATGTTGGAAGTGTTGCCCTTATCACCGGCACGCGCGTGTGCGACGTCACGTAATCGGATCATGACACTAACATCTCCACTTGCGTGTGCACGAACTCTCGCGGGATCAATACGGACTCTATCGCGATAATCGGACGCACTGAACGGGATGCGCCGCCTCCACCCGCGGGTCCATTTGTATACAGTGCTTCGACTGTTGCGGCGATCTGATTCGCCTCTTCGATGCTGTCTACGCGTCCGGCAACTCGAACGCGAAGCTCAGGCGGCTCATAATCCCGGATTTTGCGATCAGGCACAACCGAATTGAGGCCGATCATCTCGGCTCGTAATTCGCGTACATTGCAGCCGGAATTCGCCAGCTGCTCTTTTACGATCGCTATTGCAAGCTCAGCTCGTCCGATGGCCCCACTTCCCGCATACGTAATCTGCCCTTCACCTACATAGCCGTCCGCATATCCGACGGATACCTTCAAAAATTCCGGCTTAGCGTACCCTTTTGCGCCGACCGCTCGCACCTTGTTTATGCCCGACGCAAGAAGTTCTACTTCAGAGAAGCTCGCCGTGACGTCCGGTGTCAGGTACCGGGCTGGATCGTGGATTTCGTAAAGCAACTGTTCCTTGCAGGTTTCGAGCGTGATTTCACCGCCGGTGCCGTCCAACTTCGAGAATTCTGCGCTGGCGTCCGGATCGACGGAAGCATACGGAAATCCGAGGTTGGCCAGATCTGGAACAGTCTTGAACGGCGGGTCTGCGAAGTAACCGCCACTCAACTGCCCCCCGCATTCCAGTAAGTGGCCTATCACGATTCCGGCACCGAGCAAGTCCCAATCGTCAGCGGCCCAGCCGAACTCATACATCAATGGGCCGAGAAACAGCGCGGGATCAGCAATTCTACCCCCCAACACGACGTCGGCGCCTTCCGAAAGAGATTGGACGATGGGCTCCGCTCCGATATAGACATTCGCGGAGATTAGCCTGTCGCGAACGCTTGAAACCGGAGCGCCCGTTTCTAAGAACTGCGCATGCCCGAACTCGCCTGCTTGAAAAACCGCGAGAACATCATCGCCCTCGATTGCTGCAACCTTCATTCCACCAATGCCCAACTCGCCTGCGATCTCTACGGTTCTCTTCGCCGCTGTGCGCGGATTCGCCGCACCCATGTTGCTAATCAGCTTTGTCCCATGACGATGGCACGCCCGCAACACCTTCCGCATCCGGGCCGCGAGCATCGGATCATAGCCCAACTCCGGGTGAGTTGCCTTTGTTTGCTGAGCCAGTGCTATCGTTCGTTCCGCCAGACACTCGAACACAATGTAATCGAGAGATCCGCGTTCGACCAGATCCAAGGCAGGCTGGATGCGATCGCCGGAGTACCCAGCGCCGGCTCCAAGACGGATGCTATTCATGCCCCGCAACGTTGCGAAGCACGTCGCTCTGTTCCGCTTCGTCGAGGAGCTTGGCAGCGTCTTCCGGTAGTAGGAAACCGGCCTCGACTAGCCTGGCTGTCGCGGTACGAACTTGATTCACGTACCCCTTATGCGTGCCATAACGCTCCTCTAAAGAAAGCCGGGGATCATGTTGCGCCAAACGTTCCTGCTTCGTCTCTGGGAAGGGAACATAGCTGCCGGTCAAAGAACAGAACTTGCCTTTATCGAAGCCGGAAGCGAAAACGTTCCACCCCAAATAAGTGCCTAGCGGCACTTGCGCCAACACGGTTTGCACTCCCGCGACTTCATTAGCATCCCGGTCGATGGCAGGTAGGTGGGGAGCACTCCAACTACCCGCGGACGCTCGATAGAAATGTAGCCGGACAGATCCGCCGCTTTAGACCCCGGGCCGAAGTTGTAGAAGAGCGTTGGATTC
>JAFAQG010000009.1 GCA_019246575.1 Acidobacteriaceae bacterium | reverse complement strand
CGATAGGAGCTCAAATCTGTGCCGCAAAGTCCAATGAAACGGGTCTTGAGCAGAACCGATTTCGGTTCAATCCCCGGAACCGGAACCTCCCGTACGGCGGTTCGATGCGGGGCATCAATAAAAAACGCCTTCATACGTGGAGAGGTTCCGCGGATTCAATGCGATTGCCCAGCAGCAACACAATCCTCAAGTCGAAAGCTATTATAATCGGTGAACTCTAGCTGATCATGGACAGGCTCTCACAGGCGGCAACCGGGACAGAAACAAATCTATCCGGGCACAAACTCGTTCCGCGCGACGAGATTGTTCCGTTTGTGTTGGTAACGGCTCTGTTCTTCTTGTGGGGCATACCGAACAATTTGAATGACGTACTCATCCGGCAATTTATGAAGGCATTCGATATCAACAGGCTTCAGGCCGGGCTCGTGCAATTCGCCTTCTATCTCGGGTACTTCTTTCTTTCAATGCCGGCCGCCCTGCTCATGCGGAAGTATGGATACAAAACCGGCCTTGTTACCGGGCTCTTTCTCTACGCCTCCGGGACGGTCCTGTTCTGGCCCGCGGCAATCGCACAAAGTTATACCTTCTTCTTGTTTGCCCTGTTTGTCATTGCAAGCGGCTTGGCGTTCCTCGAAACAGGAGCGAATTCTTTCGTTGCCCAGTTGGGCGATCCTGTCAGCTCCGAACGGCGCCTGAACTTCTCACAGGCCTTTAATCCTCTCGGATCCATCACTGGAGCGCTTGTCGGTACCGTATTCATCTTCTCCGGCGTCGAGTTGACCACCTCGCAGGCGGCCGCCATGAAAGCCACCGGCCAATATGGCCTTTACCTGCGGCACGAAACGATGAGAGTCATTGCGCCCTATCTCGTACTTGGCGCAGTTGTCGTCCTGTGGGCCATTCTCATTATCAAGAGTAAATTTCCAAAAATCGGCAGCGAGCTCGAAGATTCAATATCCGAAGATCATGGCCATTTCGGAGATTTGCTCCACTATCCGCACTTCCTATTGGCGGTTGTGGCACAGTTCTTATACGTCGGGGCTCAGGTCGGTACTTGGAGTTACTTCATTTCATATGTGCAGGATTACGCACATGCTTCCGAGAAGACGGCCGGTTACTTCCTGACGGGTACTCTCGTCGCCTTTGCGCTAGGAAGGTTCACCGCAACGTACCTGATGCAATTTATCCGGCCGAACATACTCATGGGCATCTACAGCATCATAAATGTCGTGCTTGTTGGAATCGGAGTTCTGTTCCCGGGCTGGCTCGGCGTTTGGGCCATTTTCCTGACTAGCTTCTTCATGTCGCTCATGTTCCCCACAATCTTTGCTCTAGGGCTGAAGAATCTCGGCGTAAACACCAAAATCGGCGGCTCCATCATCATCATGGCAATCATCGGCGGCGCTCTGTTCCCGCTGCTCATCGGCGCAGCGTTCGAGTGGACTAGGAGCATGGCATTGGCAATGCTTGTACCGCTATTCTGCTACGTTTTCGTGGCCTATTTCGCATTTTTCGGTTCGCAAGTGCGCGAGCCGGCATCGGTGCGAGCGTCGGTATGAGCGTCACCATAACCGCCGTCGACGTACTTGATATTCGGTTTCCGACATCGAGGCAGCACATCGGCTCTGACGCAATGAATCCGGACCCGGATTACTCCGCTGCGTATTGCATCCTCCACACGGACGGAGAGTTCGAAGGCCACGGGTTAACATTCACGATCGGGCGCGGAAACGAGCTTTGTGTGGCAGCGATTCGCAGCTTATCGCCGTTAGTCACGGGACAAAAACTCGATTTTCTGACGAGCGACATGGGCGCTTTCTGGCGCATGATAACCGGAGATAGCCAGCTACGCTGGGTCGGCCCCGAAAAGGGCGTCATTCATCTGGCGACAGCCGCCGTCGTAAACGCAGTGTGGGATCTGTGGGCGAAGGTCGAACGGAAGCCGGTGTGGAAGTTGCTGTCTTCGATGACACCGGAGCAAATTGTATCGTGTATCGATTTTAGATACATCACCGATGCGCTAACTCGCGAAGAGGCCCTTTACATCTTGCGGCGCAATGCGCACACCCGTGCCGATCGTGAGAATGAGTTACTAACATCCGGCTATCCTGCCTACACAACGTCTGCCGGATGGCTCGGCTTCACCGATTCCCAATTAAGGCAATTGTGCCGGGATGCTATCGCACAAGGTTGGACGCATTTCAAGATCAAAGTAGGTGCGGATCTCGAGGACGATATCCGGCGCTGTACCATCATTCGCGAAGAGATCGGTTCGCGGCCGCTCATGACGGATGCAAATCAGCGCTGGGACGTGGGTGAGGCTATCGCAAATATGAAACAGCTGGCAAAGTTCGATCCGTGGTGGATTGAGGAGCCCACAAGTCCCGATGACGTTCTCGGACACGCCGAGATTCGGAAAGCCGTCGCTCCCATCGGCGTCGCGACCGGCGAACATTGTCAGAACCGCGTCATTTTTAAGCAGCTTCTTCAGGCGAATGCCATTGATTTCTGCCAGATTGATAGTTGCCGGTTAGGTGGCGTGAACGAAATCCTGGCCGTTCTTCTCATGGCTGCGAAGTTCGGCGCTCCGGTTTGCCCGCACGCAGGCGGTGTCGGTCTCTGCGAGTACGTTCAGCATCTGTCAATGTTCGATTACATCTGCGTGTCCGCATCGCTCGAGAATCGCCTGCTTGAGTTTGTCGATCACTTACACGAGCATTTTCTCGATCCCGTTCGAATGCAGCACGGCCGTTACATGCCGCCAACGAAACCAGGCTACAGCATCGAGATGAAGCCGGAATCACTCGAGAAATATCGATACCCCAATGGTCCCGCGTGGACGCGCTAACCGCCCATTCATCCTTATTTGTATCTGTTTCATTTGGGTCCTTAGCGCCTCACATTTAACGGGTGCACAGAGAATTGATCGCCATGCGCTCGTATCGCGACACGACGTCGTGATCACACGACCGGATCCGCTGACCGCTCTCACTCTAGGCAACGGAGATCTCGGGTTTAGGGTCGATGTTACAGGTCTGCAGACATTTGCCGGCGATTACGACTCGGGCGTGCCGCTGGGTACGCTGTCCCAATGGGGCTGGCATAGTTTTCCAAATCCGCAGAACTACACGTTGAAGGACGTTTTGAGGAACTATGACACACACGGCCGCCCCGTTCCCTACGCGGGCAGCTACGAACACGATCCAAACGTCCCGGAGCGGGTCAAGAATGCGGTTTCATGGCTGCGGGAAAACCCTCATCGAATCGATCTCGGGCGCATCGGCCTGGTGCTCAAGCATTCGAACGGAGCGGCAGTTGCAATTCGCGATCTAGCGAACATACACCAGCAACTAGAACTGTGGAGCGGTCGGGTTGAAAGTCAATTCAGCATCGACGGAACACCTGTTGAAGTCGTGACGGTATGCCATCCCGACCGCGATGTTATTGCAGTCGAGATACGTTCGCCGCTGCTGCGGGACAAACGGCTGGGAGTCTTTTTAGCGTTCCCCTACGCGCTCGGGGCGTTCGGACGTGCCGCAGACTGGAATTCGCCAGAGCGGCACACAACCGAGCTAACTACTGGAAACAGGCGAGCCGATATTAAACACGTGCTCGATTCGACTGAATATTTTGCGACGATTGCATGGTCCGAAGAAGCAACGCTGGCCGCCGCGGGTGTGCATCGGTATGAGATCTTCGCACCGGCGCAGGATCATCTGCAACTGACGATTTCGTTCGCGCCCCGTCGCCAAACAGTGCTGCCGATCTTCGCACAGACCTCGGCGGCAGCCGCGGAGCACTGGAAAGATTTCTGGTCATCCGGTGGGGCGATCGATCTCTCCGGAAGCACAGACCCGCGGGCGCGAGAACTCGAGCGCCGAATCGTTTTATCCGAGTATCTGACGGCAATTAATTCCACCGGCGAGCTTCCGCCGCAAGAAACCGGCCTTGAAATGGATAGCTGGTACGGTAAGTTCCATCTCGAAATGTATTGGTGGCACGCCGCCCACTTTGCGCTTTGGGGCCGGCCGGAGCTGCTCGAACGAAGCATGGCCTGGTACGTGAAGGTTCAGCCGCTCGCCGAACAGACAGCGCGGCGTCAGGGTTATGCTGGAGCGCGCTGGCCGAAAATGGTCGGGCCGGACGGGCGCGAATCGCCGAGCGATATCGGCGATTTTCTC
>JAFAQG010000738.1 GCA_019246575.1 Acidobacteriaceae bacterium | reverse complement strand
CGGTAGTCGATGGTCAGGCGAAACATCGCGAGGATAGGGAGGCCGAGTATGCCTGACATCCGGATATCCTGATGCCCGGTGTAATTATTCAGGTTGAAAGACGTAAGTCCGAGATTCTTCTGGCGGAAGCGTGCAAACTGGATGAATGCTTTGTCGGCCTCGAAGACGTCCTTAACCTGTCCTGAAACGCCTCGCACGCGCATAAAATCGTCGCCGCGAATTTTTGTCGAGAGCCGCGCAAACGTGGAATCGATGTTAGACATCGATGCGCCCGTGTCGATCAAGAAAAGGCCGGTATTCTTATCGTTGACTCTGGTTGTGACGAACAGGTGATCTCCGTCCCGGAATACGGGAGTGAACCCGGCACGATCGCGGCCGATCTCGCGGTCGTATCCCTGCGGGTTAGGCGGCCGCGCAGGCAGAGGCGTGAGATGCAGCAGGCGTTTTCGAAAATCGATTTGCAAGAGGTAATCGGAGAAGACATCTGCGCCGATGAGGCCGTCTTCTTCGCCGCCGACTCGCTGTTTGCCTTCCGTTGCCCGAATCAAGCAGGCTTTGTACTTGAGGCCGCCGATTTCGCAGGAATTGGCGATGGCCGAAAAGGTCTTACGCACGCCTGCGTCGCCGATGCCCCACGCTTCACCCGAGCCGAGGTGTTCGAGTTCCGCTTTATCAATGACGCCTTGCCTGACGAGTATGCCGCTTGCGCCGGTGTCCAGAAGGAGTTTCAAGGGGCGGCCGCCCTCGATTTTGAATTCGATCCCGAAGCCCCGAATACGGCTCGGGTCGTAGAGCAGAGGCGAAAGCCGAACCGTCACGTCCTTCGGTTCGCCTTCGGGCTCGAAGATTTTCCGTGCATTCAGTTCCTGCGCGACTTGAAGGTTGGCGTCCCGGTCGCGCTCCGCGTTCTCGAAGAGCCACGGATGCGACTGCACAAACGGCCCTAAAACTTCCCTCCGTTTCTCGGGCACGAGATATCTCATCCAGGCGCGAGTAATCAAAGCGTCGTCCGGATCGATGTCATGCGCCTTGAGGCAGAACAGCCTGCCGGTACGATACATGGACGCTGCGAGATAGAGATGGTAGAGGCCGTAGTAAGCACGCGCGGTTTGATCGCGTAGGCGGCCAGCGGCTCTGAACAGTTTTTCGGCCTCCGGCATATCGCCCATGTAGAACGCAAACTCGCCGCGTGCGGCGAGCACGTCGGGCGAGTCGGGGAAGGCCGCGGCCGCAGCATCAGCGGCATCGAAAGCCTGGTCGACTGCGCCTTCGTATACGAGGGCGGACAGCAGAGCGGCGTGAACGAGCGGGTCTTTCGGATTACGGTTGCAGGCGGCCTCCAGCTGCGGAATGGCGGTTGCGTAGTCCGCTGCCTTGTACGCCGCCATTGCCGGATCGGTATCGGCGCGCGATGCGCAAGGAAGCGCAAGCGGCCCGATGAGGCAGAGGATTGCCCCTAAGAATCGCATCTTGTGTTGAAGATACATTGTAGGACGTTTTCCGCTTGCACGCTGAATTCCATCTCGTAGAAAAGGGCAGTGTGAAAGAATCAGGCACGGGTTACGCGTGAGAACGGCTGTGGCGCACAGGAGAGGTAAAGTCGAATCCGCCGACAGCGGCACGCTGTTTCTGGATGAGATTGGAGAAATGCCACTCGAGCTGCAGGTCAAACTATTGCGGCTGATCCAGCAGGGTGAGATAGAAAGGGTCGGAGCGCCGAGCGCGACAACGGTAAATATCCGCATTATTGCAGCGACTCATCGAAACCTCGAAGCGATGATCGAGGATGGCACCTTTCGTGAAGACCTGTATTACCGCCTCTCGGTCATTCCCCTCGAACTGCCGCCGCTGCGCGAGCGTTCGGCCGCCGCGCCGCGCCGCTACCCCGTCACTAGAACATCGAGCATCCAAATCACTGCCAATAAGCGGCAGCAATACCCAGCAGCTTTGCGGTCGTGACGGCAGAGTCGGCGGAAAAACTATTGCCGTGGCGAGAACGTGGTACACACTCTTCATTCCGAACCCGCCTGGTTTCGCATTCTGCGTCACCGACGAGGTCAAGATGTAATCGCAATGCGCGGACTGAGAGTTCTATTAAACCTCTAAAAATGCGAGGAGGTTTATCGGCAGGAATACCGCGATCTGCCCGATGCGCTTCGTAAGCGTCCGAAGATGTCTCAATTTCCGCAACCCTTCGGGACCATCAGGAGCGCTAGAGTCAGCGCATGGTGCAGTCCCCGCCGAATTAGGCTTTTGATGCCGCTGAGAATGCTATCGTGCTCTGGACATTTCCAATGCCTATCCAATGGCTTCAAAGTGGTTGATTCAAAATCGCCGTCTGTGGATTTCGCTCGCGCTGGCTTTACCGGCATGCAATGCACTCTTCGGGCAGAACCAGCTCGATATCAGCTACGGACTGCACGGAATGGTGGACAGCTATCTTTCTCGCGCGGCACAACAAGAATGGGAGGCGCGCGATTCGGCTGTCGCGGCAATTCAAACGCCAGAGCAGGCCAAAGAGCGCCAAGCCTACATTCATCGGAAGCTTTTGGAACAGATCGGCGGATTGCCCGAGACACAGCGTGCTCTATCTGAATCCCGCCGGCAAGGATGCGGATGCGGACGAGGGTGGCGAAATCGAGAGAGTATTCCGTGGAGGCGCTATTGTGCTGGCAATCGATGTCCGCGGCTGGCGCGAGAGTGGGCCGCCAAAGGAAAAAAACAGTGGGTATCCGGTCTCATACCAAACCGCCATACGCGGAATTCTGGTCGGCAAGCCGGTACCCGGTATGCAGACCTTCGATGCTTTGAACGCGACTGCATATCTTGCCTCGCGGCCGGATGTCGACCCGCGGCACCTTTCTGTTTACAGTAAGGGTTCCGCGTCCGCGCTCGGCATCTATGCCGCTGTGTTGAATCCTCGGGTCGAAAGAGTCGTGAGCGATCAATCTCCGGAATCCTATCTCGCGTTAACACAGAAGAAGATTCATATTGATATCCCTGGAATTGTCGTGCCCGGCGTATTGCGAGATTTCGATCTGCCGGGCCTGATTCGCATACTCGGGCCGCGCTTCCGGGTGTTTGCCAATGCGGTGACCGAATGGCTGCCGGCGGCGATAGTAGCCGTCTCGGCCAGCTGCGCCGAATTGCGATGAAAAGCTGCGCGGCGGACTACGTTGTATCTTTCCCGATCGCTCCGACTGGCAGCCAGACAAGTCCGGGCAGCCGCCCAGACCACCTTCTCCTTGGTTTTCGGATTTACTCCGAGCATGTTGTCGGAAATCTGGACATTAAGTCCTCGTCGTCAAGGAGCTATCCGGAACATGTGTTAGCACGCCTGCCGACAATAAAAACCGACGCTCTTATCCTTTGTGCTGGGCCCGGAATTCACTGGGCGAACAGCCATGCTTGCGGCTAAACACAACGGCAAAGTATTGGCTGGTGGAAAAGCCGCAGCCCTGTGCGACTTCGCTGATTGAAGCCAGCTCGGAGTGCCGCAGCAGCCGTTCCGCCAGTTCGAGCCGGCGGTCGTTGAGGAACTGTAATGGAGTGCAATTGGTAAGTCGTTTCACAACCTGGATGAACTGCGTGAGGCTTAAGCCGCACGAATGCGCCATTTCGGGGACCGTCCACTCCAGCGCGAGGTGTTCCGGGTGCATCCGGATATCGTCGAGAAAGAGCTGGACAGTGCGAGCGGTGCTTGTCAGGGCCTCATCGAGAGGCGGTTTCTG
>JAFAQG010000728.1 GCA_019246575.1 Acidobacteriaceae bacterium | reverse complement strand
GAGAAACGGGGCCGTGGCCGTCCGCGGGGTAGCGGCAACAAAGTTAAGCAGTTAGCGACCGATCACGTGAAAGCGCTCGATGGGCACGCCGACGGCGCTCATCCGTCGTTTTTCGATTACCCGATGTGGCCTGCGGAGTCTCGGACTGATTCGGCCAGACCCGGGCGGCCAAGTAAGTAGAGAATCCCGCTCCCGACATCATAATCCATTTCTGAGCTCGGCAGCCGGGCTCACAATCACGAGAAACTCCGGACCGAACAAACCGGGCGGCAAGAACGTCTAATCAGTCGTCTCTACAAAAAGGACAAACATGACACCAGACGAACGTAAGATGCTGAGCGATCTCGCGGACAAGGTCGCGCAAACCCCGGCGCCGCCGAAAGATCCGGAAGCAGAAGAGTTCATTCGAACCAGAATTGGATCGCGCCCCGACGCCCTGTACCTAATGACGCAAACCGTTCTCATCCAAAATCTGGCTCTGCAGAATGCACAGCAGCAGATTCAGCAGCTGCAGCGCTCCGTCCCCGGCGGGCAGCTGTCGTCGGGTTCGAGTTTTCTGGGGCAGCAGCAGGGGGCGCGCCCTTCAGGCGCCAGCCCGGCCCAGCAGAGTCCGGTTCCCCCGCAATATGCGCCTCCCAGTCCCGGCGGCCCCGGCCCGAGCGTTTCGGCTGCGGGCGGAGCGTCCAGTTTCTTGCGCGGAGCGGCACAGACGGCGGCGGGCGTTGCAGCGGGCGCACTTGCTTTCGAAGGCATACAGCACCTGTTCCACGGCGGCGGATTTTTCGGAGGCGGCGGAATTGGCGGCTATGCACCTCCGGTTGAGGAAACCGTGATCAACAATTACTACGATAATCCTCCCGACGATCGCGCCGGAGATTACGGACGCGACGATTTCCAGGCGCCCGATGATGCCGTGAACGCGGACGACGCTCAATACGACAGCGGATCCGATTACGATGTCAGCGACGATGCCGGCGATGGCGGTTTTGATGATGCCGGCAGCTTCGACAATTCCGGCGGCGGCGATAGCTACGTTTAGGCCATCACTCGACTAACTTAACGATCGAGAGAATCCGGCGCGAACGCGCCCTCTCGGTCCCGCGCAGCCTCTTCAATGCGCTTCCCCAGATACGCTTGCCGGCTATCGTTGATTGTTTTTCGTGCTTCACGCGGGCCTTCCCATCCCTTGATTTCGGTCTTCACACCCTGCAGTTCTTTGTAGATTGAAAAGAAGTATTCAATCTCCGTCCGCGTATGCGGAAACACCTGGTCTATGGTGTGGATGCTATCGAATCTGGGATTCCTGTTCGGAACTGCGAGCACTTTTTCGTCATTCTCGGTTTGATCGAACATATGCAAAATGCCGACCGGCCGCGCTTCCATCATGCAGCCCGTGAAGCTCGGCTCATCAACCAGGACCAAAATGTCGAGTGGGTCACCGTCTTCGGCCAGCGTGCCCGGAATGAACCCATAATCGCCGGGATAGTGCATCGGTGAATACAGCGCACGATCCAGCCGGAACACGCCAACAGTTCCGTCATACTCGTACTTGTTTCCTGAGTTCTTAGGAATTTCGATAATGACCCGAACCACCTCAGGACAGTCGGCGCCCGGATCGATATCGTAGAGCTTCACGGGTTTCACTGTACCAGAAACAGCCGCTTTCGCGGCTGCGATCAATCACCGTTGATCCCGATCTCGGATAAGAGTGGGCGAACGTTGTACAGCTTTCGAAGCGCTTCCGTAATGCCGGCCGTGTGTACAGATACGGTCCTATTTGTCCGCTCATCATAGATCCAATCGCCGGCTAATGATTCAATATTGCCGTCGAAAACCAACCCGACAAGCTCGCCCGCGCGGTTCACCACAGGCGAGCCTGAGTTTCCGCCCACGACGTCATTGGTCGTCACAAAATTTAACGGCGTGTTCAGCGCCAGTTTCGCCGGCCCCGTTTCGAAGCGCTCTACGAGGTTGAACGGACGTTTCAGCCCAAAGCTATTTGCACGATCATATAAGCCGAAAAACGTGGTGATTGGCGGGGCGATGGTTCCGTTCATCGAATATCCTTTCACCTGACCGTAAGAAAGCCGCAACGTAAATGTGGCGTCAGGATAAATGGATTTCCCGTACACCAGAAAACGCGCTTTGCCTAACTGCTCGCCCGCATGCTCGGTCACGCTTTCCACGTTTTCGCGACGCCATTTCATCTCTGCTCGCAGGATCGGATCCAGCTTGCGCTCGAAGACAATCAGCGGATCCGTCGAGGCGCGAACCGCAGCTTCGCCGCCTTCGATCAATTGCTTTCTGATGGCCGCGTCGGCAAGTCTCGTCCCGCCTATGACGGCATCCGCTACCGCGGTTGGAGCTGTTCCGTTCAGTGCTGCCTTTACCAGCGGATCGTCCGCGCCAAGTTGCTCTTCGGCAAAACTCAGGCTGCCCGCAAGACGCGCTTTCTCGAAATCCGGATAAACCGGCGCGCGCGAGTAGATCTGATAGCGCAACGACTGTAAATCGGAATCCTGAAATCCAGGAAGGCGCTCGCCTGCGGGCTTATGCACCTCAGTAACGTATTCGACAATAGTGCGCGCCAGGTTCTCCAAGCGTGAATCAAACTCGTACGCGTAGTGTTGCTTCACTCGCGCCTCGTCGCGCTGCGTGGCAGCCGCAATTGCATCCCATGCTCCCCCGAATTGCGCCTTCCATGTCGCATTCGCATCCACCTTGGCGTGAAAGTCCTGCTCCTGCTTCTCCTTGCGCACGACAAGTTCGGGATCCGCGCCGGCCCTCTCTGCTCCGGTGAACGCCTTGATCGAGTTTTGCAAGGAAAAGATCGCAGATCCGGCCTGCCGTGTCTGCTCGGCGCCTCGGTGTGCATACGTCTCATCCACAGTTACACGAGCTTGCC
>JAFAQG010000611.1 GCA_019246575.1 Acidobacteriaceae bacterium | reverse complement strand
GCTATCCGCGCCGATGAGATGCGCTTTCGGAAAGCGGTCCTGAAGATTACGGACCAGCTCGTCAGGATCATCCCCTAACAGGATCGCGGCGACGCCCTTCCTGCTCGAAGCGACGAGGATCGCACCAAGTGAAGTCTGACCAACGGCAAACCGAATCTCCTCATCTGTCCCCCCGGCGCGATATCGTGATGGCGTCATGCCCAGCATGTCCGTCGACTTCTCATAGAAGCGTCCGCTGGAATTAAAACCCGCATCGTAGATCGCCTCGGTGACAGTGTGTCCGGAGGCCAATCCTTGGCGGACTTTCTTCGCACGATCTGCGGCGGCATAGTCCTTCGGCGTCAGCCCGGTCGTAGCCTTGAATACGCGATGAAAATAGCTCTGGCTGCGGCCGATTGCCTTCACCAGATCCTCCAACGAAGGTTCTTCTTCGCTCTCCTCGATGATGCGGCATGCCTTCGCGACCAGAGCCGCGTTCCCGGCATCGATCGAAGCTCCGTCCGGTTTGCATCGCTTGCAAGGCCGAAATCCCGTGGCCTTTGCGCTTTCCAGGGAATCGTGAAGTTGAACGTTACCGGGGTTGGGGATACGCGACGGGCACGACGGCCGGCAATAGACGCCCGTCGTAGAAACCGAGTACCAGAGTTGCCCGTCGGCTGCCTTGTCGCGCGCAAGAACGCGCGCCCAGCGAGGATCAGTTTCTACCACAGATGGAGACGCGGTTCTCCGGGTCGTAGTGGATTTCGTTGCCGTCATATTCCATCTCTCCTATCTCATCGTCCTGCTAATTCCAGGCCCGTGCACTCCGATCCTTGCTTTCAAACTCGTTGGAGCCGCTGCGCGGTCTGAACAGATTGAACGGAAAGCCGCCCCGCTGGGGGCGGCACATTTCGGCTGATTTGATTAGGCGGCCTTGAGCAACCCAAGTTGCGTCAGCGCGGTCACACCGTCGTCGAGGCCGATCTCCTCGACGATCTTACCGTTGATCACCTTCAACACCGTGGTGCCCGTGAAGTGCATCTTGCGGCCGGTCGCGGCCGGCAGGCCGCCGACCAGAAAATCAGTGAAGGCTGGACCCGTATGGGTGCGCCGCCTTCCCATTGACCGACGACATAGTCGCCTTCTGCGATCAGATCCGCGGTGCCCCAGAAGTTGAGATCGGGAAATGCGGCACGGAAATCAGTCATGAACGCCTTAATATCTTTGTGGCCGCGCCGAGCTTCGTGCAGCGAGTACTTAAGTAGCATATCCGGCGCGGCAATCTGATCGACAACTGCCAGGTCGACGTTCTTGCCCCAAAACTCGGTAAACCAGCGGCCGACGACGGCCTTGTTTTGTTCTTCTTTGTTCATTGGAATGTTCCTCGTTCGCTTGATCTATGGATCATCGAAACGCGTCGATGACCTCAGCAAAAGATTACAGGTTTGGCGGGTCGTGCCGAACTCCGATTCTTGCTGTGGAATCGAAAGCCGAGAACGCAGCCGAAGATGGTGAAACTGTTGCCCGGGGCGATCGTCCGCTTGGCACGAATGGAGACCGTCTGCTTTCTGGCAAGCATGTGCGCCGCCACGGCGATGCCCGCTCCGCCCTGATTCATGCAAGAGAACGTTGCAAGGCCGGCCGAGAATATTCCTGCTCCCTTGTCTGAAAGGGTCACGTGATCCGGTCGCGAGCTCCATTCACTTCTCAAATCGTCAGTAGGCCGTAAGGGCGGATGTATCCGGTCATAGTTCGTCCAGTTCCCGAGTTGCCTCAATGGAGGCAATGATCAGGAATGGCGTCTAGATGACTTGCGGCTGATATTAAGAGGTCTATATAATTAGACTTCTATCGATGGCTCGCGCTGATGCCCTTCAAGGTTCCCTGGATCTTCTCGTTCTAAAGCTGCTCTCGCGCCGGCCAGGGCTGCACGGCTACGCAATCATGTCAGCCGTTCGTGAGACATCGGAAGAAGTGCTGCGCATTGAAGAAGGGTCCCTGTACCCGGCACTCCACCGAATGGAGGAGTCTGGTTGGATTCGCGCCAAGTGGGTGGACAAAGACAACGGCCGGCGCGCTCGTATTTATGAACTGACGGCTGCGGGAAAAAAGCAACTGGCGGCGGAAGAATCACGCTGGGCTTCAGTAAGGGCCGCAGTAAACCGTATCTTGAGGATGGCCTGATATGTCAGTTTGGTCGCGGCTCGTTAATCTTTTTCGAACCGAACGTTTGCATCGCGAACTCGACGAAGAATTCCAGGCGCACATCGACGAAGCAATCGAGGAAGGCCGCTATCCTGAGGAAGCGCGAAAGGCGTTCGGGTCGTTGTTGCACTATCGCGAGCAGAGCCGTGATTTGAAGCTGGCTATTTGGATTGATTCACTCCTCGGAGACTTCATCTTTGGCTGGCGGCAACTGTGCAAGCGTCCGGCTACCTCAATGGCGGCGGTCCTGTCACTTGCACTTGCCATCGGCTCCTGTACGTCGGTCTTCCGGCTGGTAGACGCTCTGCTGCTCAGGCCATTGCCCGTGCGAAATGCAGATCGCCTGTATACGATGGTGTTGCGCGGAGTAGGCCCCGACGGCTCGATCAGGGACAGCGAGTGGGGCGAATATCCTCAGTTCCTGCTCATGAGAGAGGCCGTAAAGGCTGATGCGGAACTGATTGCCGCGTCCGGGACCGAGCGAGTGGATCTGACCTTCGGTTCCGAGGCGGATATGGAGCGAGCGCACCGGCAATTTGTGTCCGGCTGGGTGTTCAGCGCGTTTGAATTGAAGCCGGCGCTGGGCCGTTTGTTGGCGGAGAGCGATGATACCAAGCCGAAGGCAAGTCCGGTCGCGGTGCTTTCTTATGATTACTGGTCGCAGCGATTCGGCCGGGATCCCGGCGTAATCGGCCGCAAAGTTCAGCTTGACAACGATCTCTACGAAATCATCGGTATCGCGCCGGAAGGCTTCACGGGTACGGAACCCGGAATGTTTACGGATATTTTCCTTCCGTGCGCGATGTACGAAGGCGCGACTCATGACGACTGGGGCTGGCTCCGCACCTTCATACAAATGAAGCCAGGCGGCTCGCAAACGCGTGTCTGGGAGCGCCTGCAAGCGATATGGACCACCGTGCAAACGGAACGCGCCAAGGGATTCACGAGTTGGCCGGCGGAGCGCCGGGCCAAGTATCTGCAGCAGCAAATCGTTCTGGAATCAGCAGCCGGCGGCTTATCGTTCATGCAGCGCACTTATCGAGTTGCTTTGCTCTGCATCGGAGTCATCGTTGGCCTGGTTTTGCTAATCGCATGTCTGAATATTGCCAATCTGCTCAGTGCACAAGCTGCCGCCCGATCGCGGGAAATGGCACTGCGTGTCTCGATTGGAGCCGGTAAATGGCGCCTGATTCAACTCGTGATCGTAGAAAGCGCGTTACTGGCGGCTTTGGCAACCGGAGCCGGCTGCTCCTTTGCATGGTGGTCAGCGCCCTTCATCGTGGCGAGAATCAATCCTCCGGATAATCCGGCGCGCTTGAGTCTCCCTGCCGATTGGCGCGTACTGGCGTTTCTCACGGTGTTGAGTGCCGGCGCGACGCTGCTATTTGGTCTACTGCCCGCTTTGCGTGCGTCATCCACCAGTCCGGCCTTGGCGCTCAAAGGCGGGGATCATCCCCACTCCCGCCATTGGCTGATGTACGGCTTAATCGCCACTCAGGTTGCCTTCTGTTTCATTGTCCATTTCGCAGCCGATGGGTTTGTAACCACTGTGGGGCGGCTCTCGAGTCAACCTACCGGGTTTTCTGCTGACCGGATCCTGACTCTGGAAACCGTAGCAAAGCACAACCAGCCTGCGGAGTTCTGGTTGCAAGCGGCTGATCATCTGCGCGAGCTGAGCGGCGTGGAGAGTGTTGCCGTCGCCGATGTTGCACTATTCGGCGGTTCAACCAGCAACGGCTTTGTCTCTATGGGCGGGAACGCGCCATCCCCGGTTCTTGCGCTTTTCTTGAATGTGTCTCCGGGCTGGCTGCAAACGATGAAGATTCCCCTGCTGGAAGGTAGAGATCTGCGGCGAAATAATACAGCACAGAATAGTGCGCTGGTGAACCTGGCTTTTGCGAAAGAATATTTCCATGGTCTTGATCCAGTGGGCAAGTCTTTCACGAGGGGAACGCTGATCTTTCAAGTAGTGGGTCTGGTGGCAAATGCGCAGTATCGCAGTATCCGCGAGCCCATGCCACCGGTCGCGTATATTCCTCTTGGTTCGCCTACAACCCAGACAGCTAGCAGAGCTACATTTCTGGTGCGAACGAGGAGCCCGAATCCGTACGCTTTGGCTTCGATGCTCCGCCATGAGGTAACGCAGGCGCGGCCGGCACTGCGCGTGAGCAATGTACGTACGCAAATAGAGCTGAACGGGGCGCAAACGGTACGTGAGCGGCTACTCGCAGCGCTGGCAGTGTTTTTCGCCGGAGTTGCACTGTTGTTGGCTGGCATTGGACTCTACGGCGTGCTTGAGTACTCGGTGCTGCAGCGGCACCGCGAACTCGGAATTCGTATCGCTGTAGGAGCTACAGCAAGCGAGATTGCGCGGCAGGTTTCAGTGGGCATATTCAGCATGGCCGCTTTAGGGATTGCAGTTGGCGGGGCTGCCGGCTTGTTGCTCGAACCCAGAATCAGAACATTGCTTTATCAAGTGAAGCCAAGCGATGTGGGTGTGCTGGCCATTCCACTGCTGACCATTGTGTTGATCACTCTGTCATCAGCCATACCCGCCATCATTCGCGGAATCAGAATCGATCCCGTCGAAATGCTACGCGCAGAATGATCTCGAAAATGAGCCTCGCTCGCTGCAGAACTCGTCCTGCGCAGTCGATAGATCCGCTGTGGTCCGGAACGGTAGAGGAATGTCCGCTCCCATGCCTGACAAGGATTAGCAAATGCTAGGCCGTTAGCGGAGATCTATCGGTTTGTGAGGGCTCACTTTCCGGTTGGCCCGTGATCCGACCACAATCCGGAAACAATTAGGGCTGCAGTTTCGGATACCGTGCTTCACGGCCGATGTATGATCGCTCTTCATTAAGGACCATGTCCACCGAGGGGCGAACCGCGATGCCG
>JAFAQG010000681.1 GCA_019246575.1 Acidobacteriaceae bacterium | reverse complement strand
TTCGCATCGATCTCCACATACTTCTGCCACTCGAGCCCGGCGAACGAGAATGCCTCCTCCAGGAACTCCCGTACGGAGCACGATTCGCCTGTTGCGACGACGAAATCGCCCGGCTCATCGTGTTGCAGCATGGCCCACATGGCTTCGACGTAATCGCCGGCAAAACCCCAATCGCGCCGCGCATCCAAATTCCCCAGGTAAAGCTTGTCCTGTAAGCCAACCTTGATGCGGCCAACGGCTCGCGTGATTTTACGAGTGACAAACGTTTCTCCACGGCGGGGGGATTCGTGGTTGAACAGAATGCCGTTGCTGATAAACAGCCCATAGGCCTCGCGATAGTTGACTGCGTACCAATGTGCAGCCACCTTAGAGACCGCGTACGGACTCCGCGGGTAAAACGGCGTGGCCTCGCTCTGCGGGGGAGGAGCCGCACCGAACATCTCGGAAGATCCAGCCTGGTAGAAGCGCACTTTGCGGCCAGTGTGCAGGACGTGATCTCGCATACAGTCCAACAGACGAAGTGTGCCCATGCCGTCCGCGTCGGCAGTGTATTCGGGGTTCTCGAACGAGACCTTCACGTGCGATTGTGCGCCAAGATTGTAGATCTCGTCCGGCAACGAAGTCTCGAGGACACGGCGTAGGCCCGTTGAATCGGTCAGGTCGCCGTAATGAAGCATGAGATGGCGGCCGATATCGTGTGGATCCTCGTAGATGTGGTTGATTCGCGCAGTGTTAAAACTGGAACTGCGGCGCACTAACCCGTGAACTTTGTATCCTTTAGAAAGCAGCAGTTCGCTGAGATACGAACCGTCTTGGCCGGTAATTCCGGTAATTAGAGCTGATTTCGGCAAATACGCCTCCAACGCCTGTCTGCCCATCTTACGACAGCTTGACCGACCGCCTAAGAAGCCGTTATCTGCTTCGGTCGAGCAGTTGCAAGAGGACCACGGTCTGGGCCTCGCACGACCGGCCTTCTCCGACCGGGCCGACACGTTCCGCCGTTTTGAATTTCAGGCTCACGCGGTCGACTGGCACTTCCAAGATGCCGGCGACGCTATCACGAATGGCGGTCCGGTGGTCTTTCAGCTTCGGGCGCTCGAGAATAATCGTCGAATCGACGTTTGCTACGCGGTAGCCCTGTCCGTGGGCGAGCGATGTTGCTCGCCGAACGAATTGCCGGCTATCGGCGTCTTTCCATTCCGCAGCCCAGTCGGGAAAGTGCATTCCGATGTCTCCGAGTGCGAGAGCGCCGAGAATGGCATCTGTGAGCGCATGAAACAAAACATCGGCATCGGAGTGGCCCGACAGTCCGAATTCGCAAGGGACCCGAACGCCCCCCAGGATCAGCGGGCGGCCGGCTTCGATGCGATGCGTGTCCCAGCCCTGTCCGACGCGGAACGGGAGCCGCTCGAGATCGTGCATTACCGGCGGACATCCAGGCCCGAGCTTTCCAGCGTCAGATACAGTCTTGCCAACTCCATATCGCTGGGCTTGGTAATTTTCATGTTGCGGTCTGTGCCGAGTACGACCGAGACTTCCACCTGTTCGAGACGCTCCACGAGCGAAGACTCGTCGGTGCCGACGAATAGATCCTCGCGTGCTTTTTCAAACGCCTTTTTTAAAAGGTTGAGCCGGAATACTTGAGGCGTCTGCGTGAGAATGAGCCGTTCGCGGGGAAGGGTGGCGCGAACTTTATTGCGATGGACCTGCTTTACCGTATCCACGGGCACAATGCCGAGAATGGCCGCGCCGGTCTCGCCTGCTTCGCGCACTACCCTTTCGATGACTTCCGTTTCGATGAAGGGCCGAACCGCGTCGTGCACGGCAACCAGGTCCGTGTGTTCCGGTATGGTGGCGAGCGCATTTTCAACCGATTGCTGCCGCGTCTCTCCACCTTCGACGGTCCTGACAGGCTTCGTGAACTGCTGGGCCGCAAATAACTCGTCTGCCCACGCGAGGTCGTCTTCCCGTAATGCCACGACGATTTCTGTTACCGGTGGGCAGGCAACAAACCGACGCATGGTATGGACCAGGATGGGAGAGCCGTTCAGCAGCATAAACTGCTTTCGGCTGGTGCCTTCTCGTTCGGGAGTGCTGCGGCCCATCCGCGTGCCGAGCCCGGCCGCGGGTATGATCACGGAGACTGTCATGGGTTAGAATTCGCCGAGCCTAGGTCAGTGTGGCGATTCTCCTCGAAGCTGGAATCATAGCGAACGGGTACACGTTCACGATCAGGAACTGCCCGCCGAAGTGGCTGCGGCGGATACTGCGCCCGAACTTGTGCCCCGATGTTCGCCCCCGGATTGAGAACGCTCATCATATCTCCCAAAAATCATTTTGCCCGCGGTGGTTTGAAGGACGCTCGTCACCGTAATGTCGACGGTTTTGGAGATCAGGCGCTTGGCATTATCGACCACGACCATGGTTCCATCGTCGAGATAGGCGACGCCCTGGTTATATTCTTTGCCCTCTTTGAGTATGAAAACGCGCATCGTCTCGCCGGGCAGAACCACGGGCCTGAGTGCATTGGCCAGTTCATTGATGTTTAGGACGTCGACGCCCTGAACCTGCGCGAGTTTATTTAAGTTGAAATCGTTGGTGACAATTTTGGCTTGCCGAAGCTTCGCCATCTCAATCAGCTTCAGATCCACTTCGCGAACGGCCGGAAAATCGTCGGCGGCCACCTCGACGAGAATTCCGGGTATTTTCTGCAGACGTTGAACAAGATCGAGCCCACGGCGTCCACGATTTCGTTTGGCCGACTCGGGCGAATCCGCTACGAGTTGCAGCTCATGCAGGACAAATTGCGGAATAACGAGCGTGCCATCGAGGAAACCCGATTCCGCTATATCGGAGATGCGGCCGTCGATTAAGACGCTGGTGTCCAGAATCTTCTCGAGCCGGCTGCGATTCTTGTCCGCGGATAACAGGCCGAGCGCAGTGACGTCGATTAAGCCGGACTTTGCCGCTCCGACGAGCAGGCCGACGTAGGCGCCCGCAAGAGGAGCTGCCACTCGCAAAAACGAAGCCGTCGACGGATGCAGGAGCCCCCCTTGTGTCGATGCGGCGGCAAGAAGCACGCCGGAGAGCGCGCCGATGAACATCCCGGCCCAACTCCCGGCGAGCAACGACACGCTCGCTCTGCCCAGCGCCGCTTCGAGCGCTATCGCACACGCACCGGCAATGAGACCGCATGCTGTACCGGCGGGAACTCCCAGGGAGAAGGGCCGCATAGCTGCCC
>JAFAQG010000540.1 GCA_019246575.1 Acidobacteriaceae bacterium | reverse complement strand
CGCAGGCAACCGAACGCCACCGTCGAGCATGGGTTCGCTCATTCGGTGGCCGTCATCATGGCTGCGCGTTCCTATACCGAAGGTAAAAGGCTGTACTGGGACTCTCGCAACGAGCAGATTGTCTATCAGCCACCTGGTGACTGCGATTCCACGCCTTCCTAAAGCGAGACAAACGCAACCGCGGCACTTGCGGGCCGAAGATCGATTTCGTACCGTCCGCCATTGCCCTGCACAGTCTCCTCATGCGCTGGCGACCACGACCCGTTCGACGAAACTGCCGCCCCTGCCAAAGTGACTCCGGCTTTCGTTTCTAAACCAGGTGCTTCCAGCCGCCACAGACGTGCGCTTGCGCCATGCAGTTCGGAGATCACGACCACCCGCACCGCTCGTCCCTCATCCTTATTGAAAATCGCCACTCGCAGCTCCGAGTCGGTCCGGGCCGCATACGCTGTAACGTTCGCACTGGTGTCTCCGAGTGTCGAATCAAGCATCGTCGCCCCGGCAAACTGGTTCGCCACCAGCATCCCGTAATAAAGAGGTCGCGCCGAAAATCCGGACTTGCGAGTCCCTGCAATCGGCGTATAGTAGCCGTTCCCGCCGCCGTGGAAATTCACGCCCGCGTACCCGGCTTGCCCCACCTGAAGCATGTAATCGGCACCCCACAACGCAGACGCGAACGTATCGCTCACGCCGGGCTTGCCGCCGTTGTAACACGAGTTACCCTCGGCCATGCGGAACGGATGGCCGCTTTGCCTGCTCGCATTCATGATCACCGGAATGTTTTGCAGCAACTTCGGATTCGCGTGCAGCAGCCGCTCGATGTTCATCGCCGGATTCGTCGGCGGCCCCTCCGCGTAATAATGGCCGGTAAGCTCGACAATCTCGCCTTTTGCCTGTTCCGCGAACGACACGATCCAATCCGTGCTGTTTGCCACGTCGGGACCAGCCAGGCGCGCCTTGGGCGCCGCCGAACGGATCGCTTGCGCGTACTTTTTCCACTCTGAGTAATAATCGCTGAATCGCCACTCCGGCGAACGCAGACCGTTGCGGTGGTAGAGATCGGGCTCGTTGCCGATTTGAAAAGCGATCACGCGATCGCCGGCCGCATCATTCACCGCTTTCGCTTCGCCTGCCGCCTGCTCCGGCGAACCGTTGCCCAAATTCAATCCGTAAATGAGCTGCCAGCCGGTCGCCTGCAGAAAGCTCGCGAGATTGCGAATCGCCTTCGGCGTCACCGGAGTCTTGGGGCGAGGCTTCAGACCCCCGGTATCGGGGCCCACAGCGCCACCCGTCGAGCCAGAAGGCGCGAAACCCTCAGGCGACCAAACCGTGAATTCACTCGTATTGCCGCCGATGCGGAGAACGCCCTGCCGTCCCAGACCCCGAACAAACGCCACCAGCCGCTCATTCGCCGCGCTGAAGAAATCGGGATCAGCAAGCTGCGCCGACTCGTAGCTCAATCCCGTGTAGTTGGGGGGAAGCGTGGCCACACGCTTACGCCAATGCACGGTCAACGCGATGCTTTCATCGCCCGCCTCGGCCTGAGCTCTACTGACGCGAGGTATCGATAAGCAAGCGGTAGTCGTTTGAAGTAAGCTTCTCCGCGTTGTCCCAGCAGATCCGTCCACGTGCGTTTCAATGTATCAATAATGCTGCACGATCACTTCCCGAAACCCCGTCCTACGTAGCGAATCACGGGTCGTCGAAAGCTCGCCGGCGTCGCGCACCGGACCGATCAGAACGCGGTAGATTTTCTCATTGCCGGGCTTGGGGGCGGCATGTGCGCGGAACCCTTTCTTGTGCAGCACGTCCGCAATCGCCTCTGCTTCGTCGTGACTCACAGCGGCAACTTGCAGAAACGTTTCGCCCGCCTGCGGCGTGAAGCCCGTACCTGTCGCCTGTTCGCGACCGGACGAAGAGATTTGCGTTTCTGTCACATGCGCCTTCGTGCCTCTTTCGTGCTTGGGCGTACCCAATGGCGGCTCGGCTTCTTCGCCCGCCGGTGGAACATAGACTCCGGAACTGCCTGCTTCGGACGTCGCAGCCGATTGCCGCTGAGCGCTCGTTTTTGCGCCATTGTCTTTTGTTGTGCCCGACGTGTCCGCGGGAACAGAGTGCGTCTCCCGCGCGCCGGATTCAGTCGACGCGGCTTGCTGGTCCGCTGCCGCAGTCGTCACCCCCGCTACTTTCTTTTGTGAGGACTGGCCGAGCTTATATCCGCCGGCGAAAACCACGCCGAGCAGGACGGCAGCCACAAAGAAAATCCCAAGCAGCTGCTTGTTGCCGAGCAGAATTTCTGTCTCGTTCTCATTCGTCCGCAACATTTCTTTATAAAATTGTACTGAAGATTACAGCTACCGCAGAATCACATTCTACGCAGGTCGCGGGTTAACCTTTTTACATAGAGCTTTATGCATTTTCCCCCAAAATCCAGTGCGGCGGTCGTGTGCGGTATCTCTGCCGGGCTGATGATTGGCGTCGCAATCTCGCAGCGCTCTGCCGCGAGGGTACAAGCAGCCGCCGCGCCCACAGCGAAGCTGAATTTGCTGCCGGGGATGCCTCCCCTCAAGGACCCCAAAAACATTTACGCGGCAGACAAACCCGGGATGTTGAGCCCGGCGGTGCGACAGTATCCATCCCTCATCTACGTTCCCAATTCGAAAAGCGACAGCGTCGATATCATCGATCCAGCTACCTGTAAGATCGTCCACCACTTCGC
>JAFAQG010000479.1 GCA_019246575.1 Acidobacteriaceae bacterium | reverse complement strand
CGCGGTCACGGTCGGGTTCCAGTGGTATGGCGGCCATCGGGAGCCGGCCGTGGGCGATATCAATTTAGGATCTCCGACGGGTTTTCTGGCGGATGGGCGTCCGTCATTCGTCCGCGCTGCTCGTCTCAATCCGGCATTCAACCAGATTTTGGAGATTCAGCCGGTCGGCAATTCTGCCTATTACGGGGGGATTGTCGCCCTCAACAAACGGTTCAGCAAGAGCCTGCAGTTTAGCGCTTCTTACACGCTCGGCTGGGCGTTCAATGAGAATGATTCGGTCGGCGACACGGGAACGCCCGTCGTAAATCCGACCAATCTGCACCTCGATTGGGGCTTTTCGTCGAGCGACCAAGGGCACCGTTTTATAGCACAGGGGGTCTGGGAACCTCGCGTGCACGCCGCAGGCAGAACCAGCGCGATGCTCAATGGGTGGACGGTTGCCCCAAACGTGACCGCAACATCCGGGTTTCCATTTACTGCAACGGCAGGCGCTGACCTCAACGGGGACGGCGTCAACAACGACTATCCGCTGTATGCGAGCCGAAACAGGTTCCGCGGACCCGGCTTCGCCGAGGTGAATCTTCGGGTCAGCCGGACATTTGCGCTGCATGAGGAACGTCTTCGATTAGAGATCATCGGCGAAGCGGAAAACCTTCTCAATTCAACAAATGCAGCTTGCAACGGTGGCGGGTGTGGGGGCGCTGTGAATACGCAGTACGGGTCAACCCTTGCCAAACCTCCACTCGCCAACTTCGGCCAGATCATCTCTGCCTTCAACTCTCGCCAGATTCAGATCGGCGCGCGCTAGAAATTCTGATGCGGAGGCTTGGGTTTCGCCTACTCGCTCTCGTCAGTATTGCAGCCGCCGCATTCCCCGCCGGCGGGCCGGTCCATAGCCTCCTAGTCGTTTCAGTAGATGGCCTCGACTGGCGGTATCTTCGCAACCGCGATGGGCTCGGGCTTCGGATCCCGAATATGCGGCGCTTAATGGCGGAGGGACGCTACGCACAGGGAGTGCTAGGCGTCTGGCCAACGATCACATGGCCGTCCCACACTTCGCTGATAACCGGTGTCAGGCCGGACCAGCATGGAATTCTCGGCAATCAGCGCCCGAAGTCGGAAGGGGGCAGTTACTATTGGAGCGTCGATTTTCTCAAGGTTCGAACGCTGTGGAACGCGGTGTGTGACCGCGGATGGACGAGCGCCGCGGTAACATGGCCGGTCACTGTCGGCGCGTCGATTACATTCAATGTGCCTGAATATTTTTTGCGCCGCAACGGCGGCTCAATGGATCTCGAAGGAGTTGCTTCGAAGGCAACTAGAGGCCTGATTGACGAGATCTCGCGCACCGAGCCTTCGTTTCCGCAGCAGTGGGTTGATGACCGAACGCGCACGCTCGCGACTGTGTTCCTGCTTCGGGAGAAGCGGCCCGATCTCCTGCTCGTGCACTTGGTGGATCTCGATTCAGAGGAACACGATCAGGGCCCGTTCGGCCGCAATGCAAACGCGGTGTTGGAAAGAACGGATGAGTTGCTCGGGCAGATGCTCGAAGCGCTTCCCAAGAATTACGATTTTGCGCTCGTATCCGATCACGGATTTGAGCGTATAGACAAGACGGCGAACGTTCGGGTGCTCCTGACAGGAAACCGCATCCAGGGTGACGTTCAACCGATGGGAGGAATTGCCGTAACCAGCGATCCGGCTGTCGCGCAATTCCTGCGAACGGCCGCCCAGCATCCGGCGAACGGCATTGGGCGTGAGATTCCGCACGATGAACTTGTTCGGTACGCGCCGGATCTTGCAAACATGGTCGCGGCGTTCGAACCCGCGGAACACGTGATGTTTGGATTTGCGGACAAAGGCGAGTATTTCACTCCCCCATATGAAAAGGGCAATCATGGTTTCTGGCCGACGCGCCCGGATTATCGAAGCGTGTTTCTCGTCACCGGGCCGGGCATCGCGGCGGGTTCAGAACCGCAAATGCAGATGCTGCAAATTGCCGGCCGGCTCGCCGCGTTACTCGGTCTATCTTTTCCCTTAGAGGTACACCATAACGCTCCCGAATAAAGTCGCTTGAGTAGGTGATCCATATAAGTGGAGCGCGGACCTGAATCGGAAAAAAGAACCGACTGCCCTGAATTCAGACCGACCGCCACGCTATCTAGGCTTAGGCTATAGGCTAGGGATCTCGGCCAAACATGCTGCCAATATTGGCGAAAGTGACTTCAAGCGGCAGATTCGCGAACACGCATCTATAGGCCCGTATACGGCCGATCCGCAACTTGCCACGTCGCCACATCACAGACTCGATAGACGGAGACGATATCTTTGTACGCCGGTGAAGCCGGGTTGTGCTTACTCGCCCAGAACCGGCCGGATCGCATTCAAGGTCGCCAGGATCGCCGACCCGTTGCTGATCAGTGCGGCGGCATTCGGGCTGATGAGACCGGTG
>JAFAQG010000457.1 GCA_019246575.1 Acidobacteriaceae bacterium | reverse complement strand
TCGCCGATGGCGATGAGCGCACGGGAATGCGCAAACTCCAAACTCGAACCCCTCTGGGCGGAGATTATAGCAACTCCGTGTTTTCGACCCTGAACGTAGTCTCAAGTAACGCTGAGGTGCTTGCGCCCGTTGATGGTCCGACTCGGTAGGGTACCGCAGAATCCGACTCCAAGCACTCGTGCGGCACGCTCTTTCGCAGGCGACGCATGGGTCCGGGAACCTGACGGCGCGATCGATCCGCTGCCACCGTTATGCGATCGGGAGCCTTTGCGTTCGCGGCCGAACGATTCCCGGGCGTGAAGCCCAGACAAGACTCGCCGCGCCTGCAGCCATTTCCAACAGGTTGAAGAGAGAGCAGCTGCTTGACGCCTCAATAAATGGCTTTATAATTTAGCTATTCGCTGGGGCGCGAAGAACTGTTTGCCCAAGCCGACCGAGATTCCGCGAGAGCAGGAGCCCGCAAGGGCGATTCCGGTTACAGTCTCACGCCCCGAGTTGCTCGTCCACGGCTCGGACGCCCTCTTCCGTATGTTCGTTCACGACCTGCTCGCTCTGGCCGCGCGGCTCGAAGCCGTACGTGAGCGGTTTGCCCGGTCGCTCAAGCTGACCGGAATCCAATACACAACGCTCATCTCCATCCAGCACCTTCAGATGCAGCGCCGAGTAGGAGTGAGCACGGTTGCTTCGCATTTGCACGTAAGCGGGGCATTCATGACGATTGAGACCGGCAAATTGATCCGCAAGGGCCTCGTCAAGAAGCAAGCCGACCGCGAGGACCGGCGCAGGGTGTCGCTGAGGGTAACGCGGAAAGGACGCGAGCTGTTAGCCGCGTTAGCTCCCCTGCAGGTACGCGTGAACGACGTATTATTTCGGCCCCTAACAGCCCGGCAGTTCCGGCAAGCAGCGGGCCGCATGGAACAGTTCGTTTCCGCAGCAGATGCCGCGCTCGCGCTGCTCGACCAATTCGTAGAGAGCCGCGGCGAGACAGGCCGCTCACAAGCTATCGTATGAAAACTCAACTGTGCTCGATTATTGCTTCAATGATACTGGCCTCGGCCGGTGTTGCGCAGGTCGAGACCGCATCGCTCGAAGGAATCGTTCAGGACCCTTCAGGCGCGGTTGTGCCCGGCGCCAAGGTCCGCGTTGTCAACGCTTCGACAAATCTCGAAAATCGCTCTGTTACGGGCTCGGACGGCCGCTTCTTTTTACCTTCGCTTCCGCCCGGCGGGCCGTACACGATTACGGTCGAGGCTCCCGGCTTTAAGACTGAACAACGGTGGGGTATCACTCTCCAGGTAAACCAGGCGGCGCGCGTCGACATCAACCTCGAGATTGGCGCAGCATCGGAAACCGTTAAAGTCACGGGTGAGGCGCCCCTGGTTGAGACTACCACCGCGGCTATGGGCCAGGTCATCAACAACCGGACCATACTTGACCTGCCTCTGAACCAGCGAAACGCTTACTCTCTCATCTTTCTGGTTCCGGGCGTTACCGGGACCGTGTCGAATCAGTTTAACAGCGGAAACATTTCGGTCAATGGCGGCCGGCCGGGCAGCTCGGAGGTCCTGGTAGACGGCATTCCCTCCGCTCCCGGCATCGGTGTACCCATCCAAGGCTTTTCAGTGTTCCCCTCCGTCGATTCGGTACAGGAGTTCAAGGTCCAGACGAATAGCTATTCGGCGGAATTCGGCCGCAGCGGAAGCGGCATTATCAACTTAATCTACAAATCCGGCACGAACCAATATCATGGCAGCTTATTCGAGTTCCTTCGTAACTCCGATCTCGATTCGAACAATTTCTTCTCGAATCGGAATGGAGTAAATCTCCCCAGCTTTAAGCGCAATCAGTTCGGCGGAAGCGTCGGAGGCCCGCTCGACATCCCGAAGCTCTATAACGGCCGCGATAAGACGTTTTTCTTTTTTGCTTACGAGGGGCTGCGGCAGGGTACCGCATCCACCACCACGCTCACTGTGCCCACCGCCTTGCAACGTATCGGGGATTCCTCTCATACGTTCAATGCAGCGGGGCAACTTGTCACGATTTACGATCCCACGACCACGGTTACCACCGGCTCCGTATCGACACGGGCGCCCTTCCAGGGAAATATGATCCCGGCAAATCGCATCGACCCTGTCGCCGCGAACATTGTGAAATATTACCCGCTGCCGAACCAGCCCGGCGCGAAAAACACCGGCCTGAACAATTTCTATTCCGCTGGCACGGCCGTACTCAATAGCGATACGGTCGATGCCAAAGTAGATGAAAACATCAGCGACCGGAACCGGTTTTTCGTCCGATACTCGAGTCGGAACCTCGCGGTCCCCCTTACTCCCGTTTTCCCGGCGACAATCCGCGTAGCCCAAACCGGCAGCAACGTTTCGCAGGTGTCCCACAGTGCCGCTGTAGATGAAACGTTTACGCAAAGCCCGACATTCCTGTTAGAGTTCCGCTACGGTTTTGGACGGACTTTACTTACTCAAACAACACTCAGCGAAGGTTTCAATCCGACCACTTTGGGTTTTCCGAGTTACATCGCTGCGAATGCCGACCATCTGCTGTTCCCCGGTATCGCGCCCCAGAATTATGCAACGCTTGGCGCTGCGAATCAAGGCGCGCATGGAATCGGCGGCTACGATACGCATTCCTGGGGTGTAGGCGCAACCAAAGTAGTCTCGCGGCATGTAATAAAGTTCGGGGGCGAGGCACGGCTTTTGCGCGTCGGCGATGACGAATCCGGTTCCTCTGACGGTAATTTCAGCTTTCCCGTGAGCCTCACACAAGGTCCGAATCCGAATGCGGCCACTACGATCGCCGGCAACGGCTTTGCCAGTTTTCTTCTCGGCGTGGGCACGGGCCAAATGATTATCCAATCGAAGAACTCCGCCACCCAGAGCACTTACTATGCGCTCTATTTGCAGGACGATTGGAAGGTAACTAGAAATCTTACTTTGAATTTAGGGCTGCGGTGGGATGTAGAGATGCCCCGGACTGAGCGATACAATCGCCTCTCGACCTTCGATCCGACCGCGCCTTCTCCGCTCGCAGCTACAACGGGATTAGCGGGACTTCGAGGCGGGGTTCAGTTTGTGGGAGTGACTGGAGCCAGTCGCCGCCAGTTCCCGCCGCAGTGGGCGGATTTGGCACCGCGTTTCGGCTTCGCCTATGACATCAATCACAAAACCGCCGTCCGGGGAGGGTTCGGTATCTTCTTTGCCCGGTCGCTACGAGCGGCCGGCGGAACCGTTGGAAACGAAGGGTTCAGCGCGGTCACCCAATACACCGGAAGTCCGGACAATCTCAGGCCATCTGTCTATCTCAGCAACCCATTCCCGACAGGTATTAACCGGCCGGCCGGCAGTTCGCAGGGGCTTCTAACCGGCTTGGGCACTACCTTTGAAGATCCTCTTACCGGCGATAATCACGTTCCTTATACGGAGAACTGGGACTTCGAAGTGCAACGCCAGCTTCCCGGAAATCTTCTCGTCGACGCCTCATATGTGGGTAGCCATGGTTTGCAGCTCAATAAAGCAAGCGAAGGCGATTACAATCTCAACCAGTTACGTCCGGATACAATGGCGCTCGGAGCAAAATTGCAACTAATGGTACACAATCCGTTCCTCGGGATTATAACAACGGGTCCTGAATCCACGGCGATGATCCCGATGAGCTACCTTGTGGCTCCGTTTCCTCAATTCACAGGCCCTGAGGCCTCATTCATTACCGGCGGTTATACGATCTATCACGCATTTCAATTGAAAGTAGAAAAGCGTTTCAGCAGCGGGTTGAGTTTCCTGCTTGGTTTTACGGGCCAGAAGCTAATCGATAACTATGCCGTCATCGAGAATCTTGGTAATAATACCGGTGGGATTCAGAATATCTATAACGAAGCCGCCGAGAGAAGCGTGTCGCCGAACGACATATCGAGGCGGCTTGTAATAAGCGGCATTTATCAACTACCCTTCGGACGCGCGCGCACATTCGGCGCGAACTGGAGCCGCGCGCTCGACGCCCTCATAGGTGGTTGGCAGGTAAACGGCATTGCAACATATCAGACCGGATTTCCGTTGTCCATTACCACTCAAAACACGTGCGGATGCGGCAGTAACACATTGCGTCCGAATAACGACGGGCATAGCGCCGCCTTAAGTGGCCCCGTTTCGAGCCGCCTCAATGAGTACTTCAATGTCTCGGTCTTCTCTCAACCGGCCCCATTCACCTTTGGTAATACGGGACGAACGCTCCCCGATGTGCGCGCTCCCGGCCTACAAAACATCGACCTGTCTCTGTTTAAGCAGTTTGCGCCCGCCGAACGTCTGACTGTGCAGTTTCGAGCGGAAGCCTTCAACTTACTAAATCAGGTTGTCTTCGGATCTCCGAATACCGTTTTTAGTTCCGGGCAGGCTGGAGTAATCACTGCCCAAGCCAACAGCCCGCGCACAATTCAATTTGGATTGAAACTGCTATTTTAGAGCGCATTGCCGTATGAATTTGAAATTTCCAATTGCCGCAGTGCTCCTGATCGTAACTCGAATTGCTGTTGCGCAGACTCCATGCGAGCAGTTGCGCTCGCTGTCCGTGCCCGAAACGACGATAATGGCAGCAGAGTTTGTGCCGGCCGGCACGCCGCCGCGCCAACCGTCAGGTCCGCCGGGAGCCGGGCCGCCCGCGCCCTTGCCGGCTCACTGCCGCGTGGCCGCCGTTCTCGCGCCCTCTTCGGATTCGCACATCGAGATGGAGATTTGGTTGCCTCCGAAGGAAGTCTGGAATGGCAAGTTTCAGGAAGTCGGCAATGGCGGTTGGGCGGGGAGCATCTCGTTCGGAAACGGTCGCCCGCAAATCCTGGCCCGCACTATGTCCACCGCTTTGATGGAGGGCTATGCGACGTCGTCCACCGATACCGGGCATAAGGGTGGCGGTGCTGAATTTGCGCTGGGACATCCCGAGAAGCTGAAGGATTTCGCCGAACGGGCAGTCCATGGCACCGCCGTTACATCGAAGGCAATTATCGCCGCGTTCTACGGCGCGGCTCCTCGATTCTCATATTGGAACGGCTGCTCGAGCGGCGGGAGAGAGGGTCTGAAGGAGGCGCAGCGCTATCCCGACGATTTCGATGGCATCGTCGCCGGGGCGCCCGCGAACTACTGGACTCATCTCAAGGCCGGAATCATTTGGTCTGCTCAGGCCACTCATGAGGGTCAACCCGGCAACATGTCTCGCGAGAAACTGATGCTACTCCATCGCGCCGCGCTCGAAGCCTGCGACGCGCTGGACGGCGTGAAGGACGGCGTGATCGAGAATCCCGCGGCCTGCAAGTTCGACCCCGCTGTTCTCGAGTGTAAGGGCAGCGATGAATCGGGCTGCTTGACTTCGGCTCAGGTGGAAGGTGCGCGCAAGATGTATAGCGGCGCCATTAACCCGCGCACGCACGAGCAAATCTACCCCGGTATGGCGCCCGGCAGCGAGCTCGGATGGGATCCCGTTAACGGCCTCCAGCCCGTCGGCATTGCTCTAGGTAATTTCAAGTTCGTAGTCTTCAAAGACCCCGATTGGGATTACCGCAAGTTCAATTTCGAAAGTGATATGGACGTGACCGATAAGAGCGAGGATGCGTGGGTTAATGCGATCGATCCCAATTTACAGGCCTTCTTTGCTCAAGGCGGCAAACTGATTCAATATCATGGCTGGAACGACCAGCAGATTTCACCTTATAACAGCGTCAATTACTACAACAGTGTTCAGAAGAAGTTAGGACGCTCCGCGAAGCTGGATAACTCCTATCGCCTATTTATGGTGCCTGGTATGATGCACTGCGGCGGCGGTCAAGGCACAGATCAGTTTAACGCCATGGCTGCACTCGAGCGGTGGCGTGAAGCAAAAATCGCGCCCGGCCGAATCGACGCTGCGCACGCTACCGAGCACGTGATCGATAAGACGCGCCCTCTTTGCCCTTATCCCCAGGTTGCGAAATACAACGGTACGGGCACGACCAACGACGCTGCTAATTTCTCCTGCAAGGCGCAATGAGCGAGGCTCACGCGTGCGTCACCGGTTCGCCGCGCGCACAAAAAACTTTTGCTTATCGATTGACGGGTCCACCGCCACATCGAAGAACCCAACCATCATCTCGGCCCAGGTCTGCTCGCCCCAGGTCACGGCGGCCTCCGGATCGGGGTTATGTGGATTGTTCTTCGAGTTGTCGAACCAGGCAACGGCCTCCAGAGTTGTGCCCGCCTTCAGCGGAATCGGTTCTGACAGCCGATAACTAAGTTGCCAGTGAAAATCGTAATGAGAAACACGGAGAAGAGTCTCCAGACGTCCGCCCGGCTCGAGGATGTTGTATTCGAAAGATCTTCCACGAAGATGCATATGTGGAAAGAAACTTAGCAATAGTGCATCGTTCGGTAATGTCCCGCGCACTTCGACGCGGTGGTCTGGGTCGCCCGGCGGGATGATGAACTTGTCGTTCGTAAGTTGCAACGTCAACACACGTTTGTGCGGCGGCTCTCTCGAAGATACAAGACCGACGCTAGTCCTATCGTTCGCTGCCCGCCCAGCCGTTGTGTAGTGCATCTGCAAAACAATGTCGGACCCCGCGGGAATAAATTTTGCGAACCCTTCCGGCCATGCGTCCGGTGAGCTGCCAGGCGCATACACCAGCAGAATGTCGCTGGTGGTCCACATGGCATCGCGCCGTAGCTTCCCATTCGATAGATCCTCGGCAGTGAACGGCTTGTCTACAGGTGCTCCGCGCAGCCAGGGCGATTGAGGGTCCCGGATGTATGCCACTGCGTGATGCACCACGGCACGATTACTCGGACGAATCTCCGCCATCCGGACCCAACGATCTTCTTTGAACCGCGTCGGAATGATGACGTACGTATACGGCACGTCACCCTCACTGGGGAGTTTGATCGCACGCGGCACCGTGACCACGACATCCGGTGTTTCAATGTTCCAGCCTTCAACCCAATGTGCCGAACCGGCACCATCATTGGCATCGCCTCGAGGTGCGTGAGCCTGCGCCCATGACGTGAGCACTCGAATCTGCTGAGCTGTCAACGAGGGATCGTTCGAGAACCTGCCGCAGCACGGATCCGCAAACCACGGCGGCATTAACCGCTGCGAAGTCTGTTCCGCAATCGCAGCCGCGAAGGGACTAACCTGGGCGTACGTTTCAAACGGCATAGGCGCGATTTCCCCGGGCCGGTGACATTGCTGGCAATGCGATCGCAAAATCGGCAAGACGTCCCGATAAAAAGTCGGCGTCGCCGACCGGCTCAGTGAACATGCGACACACGCGGCAGCAAGAATCGACTTACGCAGTGGTTACGCCCTTCCGGTTGCGCCCGTCATACCGGATACTTTGTTGACAGCGGGATGCCGTCCGCATATGGCCGGGCAAACCGCGCCGCCTCCAGCCGGCGAATCAGCCGGTCGAGCTTCGCCTTGCGACGATAGAGATGAAACAGGGTCTCCCTTATAGAAACGTCGAGCGATGCTGATGAGTTTCTGACCTTCGGCTTCGGACGCATAAAACACACTCCTCACTTAAATATCCCGAGTTCTACTCTGAACTTTCTAAACCGGGCAAAACTATCCCAATGGCATGATGCCCGCGAATGTTTACGAATAACTGAAGATTCTCCTTAGAGTCGAACCCCAGTTCGAATTCGCCAGATTTGTTTCCTGCTGTTCTGGCAATCAGATCTTCTCCGCTGAGCAGCACGACGTCTACTCCTTCGACGGATTTTCCGGGATTTTCTGAATTAAGGACCTGTCCAATCAGCGATATGGATCTTTGATGCGGATCGGATTCGAGCCGCAAGTCAATGACGAACGGCTCAGACTCATGTAGCAGCTGCCGGCTCGTCGAGATGGAACCTCGTACAGTCGCAGGAGCCACTTGCTGCGAGCTGTCGAAGGTCAAGCGAGCCATGGTCGCGAACCGGCTCAGCCACTTCCAGGGCTTTTCGGGCACAAAGGCTGCCTTGACTGCCCTCACCGCTTCATCAGGAGGTGCGTAGGCAGGCTCCCGTGAAAGGCAACCCGCCACACGGCGCCATACGTCGGATTGCTTATGGCACTCGTGACAGCCGCGATTCAGGTGCGCTTGGATCTCGGCCGTTCGGTCGGAAGACAATACGCCTCGGACGAGGTCGACCCACTCGCTCAATGAGAAATGGCTCATGCCTGCTCCTACCCTCGCGGGATGCGCGGATCATCGATATCATTTGCACCTGTGTATAAGGCAAACAACGGACCGAAAAAATACAACTATTTCCTTCTCCCTACTGTTCGGACATGCAGGCGTCGCCGATCAGCTTGAAAGGCGCCCAATAAT
>JAFAQG010000454.1 GCA_019246575.1 Acidobacteriaceae bacterium | reverse complement strand
TTTCGATCAGACGGAGGTACTTATCGCAGGCCTGCTTCCATGTCCACGACGAAACCACTCCATCGTGCCATGCGGAAGCAAGCTTTTGAGCAAGCACGGAATCGGTTAAGAGCCGTTGCATCGCCGCTGCAAGTGCCGCGGAATCGTCCGGCGGTACCAGTAGCCCAGTCTGCCCGTCTTCGAGCAATTCGGGTATGCCGCCGACACGAGACGCTACCACCGGCAAACCTGCCGCGCCTGCTTCGACTAGCACGATGCCAAACGGTTCCGATCGCGACGGCAATACAAAAACATCCGCCTTTGCCATGAAATCCGGGATCTGCTCGTGCGGAACGTTCACGTGTATCTGAACGCGCTGGTCGAGTCTCAACTCGCGAATCAAAGCGCGCGTGCTCTCGAGCGTTTCCCCCATCCCACCCACAAGGACGAGCGAAGCGTCGGGAATCGATCTGACGAGCTCAGCGAATGCAGTCAGCAATACGTCGTGCGCTTTCTTATGCTCGAACGTGCCGATGTGTAGAACGCGCCGGAGCCCCGTTCGCGGAACATCCGGAGTATGGAACAGTGTGGGATCGACGCCGTTGTGAATGGGCTTCACGTCCGCATCAGGTGCGAAGCTTGCCACCTGCTGAGCTAGTGCTTTCGAACAGGCGACTACGGCATCTGCGCGGCGGATTGCATACCGCCACAGACGCCGCGCGAGTCCTCGCGTTCCGCTGGCGTCTACGATATCTCTACCCTGAAACGTAATGAAGAGCTTGCCTCGAAACAGCAGAAGAGATTTCATCAGCACAAATACGCAGACGTTCAGCCCGGGGAAAGTATAGTTAATCACCTGTACATTGCGCTGCCGAAGAAAACCTGTCAGCCTGCGAATGTCCTGAAATAGCGTCACTATGAAACCCGCGAACACCCTCAATCCCCCTGTGTCGGCCCAGGGATCGCGCACTCGAAGGTTAACCACCTCGATGCCGCGTACCGCCGAGGGCTGCGGTTCTGGCGCCCAGGTGACGACAGCGATGACCGGATAGTAGCCGGCGTCGGGCAATTCCGCGGCCACCCCGAGTACCGCTTCGTTTACACCCCCATTGACGTGTACCGGCCACGGCACAACCTGCAGGAAGGCCGGCCGCGTCGTATTCGCGTTCATAACCTCGACGTGCCGGTCTCGTTATCAGCCGCGAGTGTCAGTCGAGCTGCCAACCTTTGCGAATGTTCGGTCTCAATAACTCATTCGCTTGTGGGTTGTTCGTAATCTGCATGTTTTCGGCGTCCCATTCCAGTTTGCAGTTGAACTTGATCGCAAGCGCGCCAAGCGCAATCCACTCTGTAAACGGCGCGGAGACGTTGAAATTCGAGCACGCCGGCACGCCGCCTTTGCAAGCCCTGATCCAATCGCGATAGTGGCCGGGCGAGCGCGGCAGAAACTCCGGCGGAAACTCGTAATTCTTCATTTTTTCTACGGGGATCAGACGGGTCCATTCGCCGTATGTTCCGGTCGTAATCATCCCTTTGTCGCCAACAAACAGGCTGCCGTTCGTTCCGGTACTGATCAGCCGCATCCACTTGGCCTCTTTCGCTTGCCGTGGATCGGCAGGAAGAGGTTGCGCCCGCCGCGGTCGAGCAGCCGCCCCGGGCTTGGGCGTGAAGAATTGATCTGTGAACACTCCACCTTGGATCTGCAGTTCTTTCGGTTGCACAGCGGGCAATGCGCTGCCTTGGCGGGACCGAGGTAGATCGCCCAGAATTTCCGTTTTCGGCGCGACAGCAAACGTCGGTTGCTCCTCTCTCATCCCGTCGTACCAGAAGATCTTCACCGGCGGCATGTTCTCCCGAGCTGGAAAATCGAAGCGCACGCTCGCTTTCGACGGGAAGTAATAATCGCTTCGATCCTCCTGGCTGATGCACTCGACTGCCGTAGGAGCACCCAGACGCAAGGCCATGTTCGGAGCTCCTAAGATGTGGCACGCCATATCGCCGAGTGCCCCCGAACCGAAATCATAAAATCCACGCCAGAAAAACGGCAGGTAGTCGTCGCTATACGGCCGCTCCTTCGCGATCCCTAACCACAGGTCCCAATCGAGCCAGCTCGGCACCGGAGAGGAGGGCGGAATCTCCTTTATTCCCTGCGGCCACGCGGGACGGTTCGTCCAGGCATGCACTTCTGTAACATTTCCGATCTCGCCATTCCAAATCATCTCCGCGCATTGCCGCGTGCCTTCATTCGAATAACCCTGATTTCCCATTTGCGTCGCGACCTTGTATTTTTCAGCCGCTTTCTGCAATTGCCGGCATTCCCAAACTGTGTGAGCGAGCGGTTTTTGTATGTAGACATGCTTACCGCGTTCCATTGCAAATATCCCTGCAGCCGCATGCATGTGATCCGGAATTGTGACAATCAGGGCATCGATGTTATTGCCGTCTTTGTCGAGCATCGCCCGGAAATCTTTATACTTCGTGGCTTTCGGATACTCGTCATAGATCTTTGCGGCTCGCTTGTCATCGACGTCACACAGCGCGACGATGTTTTCCGTCTCTGCACAAAATCGTATGTCGCCGGCAGCCTTCCCGCCTGCGCCAATCGACGCGATATTAAGCTTCTCGTTCGGTGATTTGTAGCCGAGCGCTTTTAGCGAAGGTTCGCTACCGAATCCCGCCGCGGGTATGGTTCCCGCCAACACACTACCGAAGAAGAAATATCGTCTGGTGAATCGAGGCTCTGTCATCGTGAACTCCGCCTATCTGAATCATATGCCCGGGACTCCGGGAATTCGAGAACAGCATGCGCCGGCATAGTCATGTTCATCTCCGGCGGCACGTACCATTCAAACAATTTCGCTTTCAGCTCATCGACACGCGACTTATATTGCGGGTGGACCGCCAGGTTGCGCATCTCTTTCGGATCGGCGCGCATATCGTACAGCTCGGGCATGTCGTGAGTCCAGAAGGTGTACTTGAATTCGGCATCCCGAATCATATATTTCGCACGCGGATTCCCAAGATCATACTCGGCAAACACGGGCGATGAATTTCCGAACTCGGGTTGACGAATCCTGTCAACAAAGCTGGCGCCGTCCAGCGTTGATGGAATAGATACGTCGCATAACTCGGCAACTGTGGGCAGCAGCGACACCAGGCTTAGCGGACGTGAGCACCGTTTGTTTTCCTGGCTTGTTCCCGGAGCGCGAATAATCAGCGGAACACCGCACGACGGGTCGTAGAACTGGAATTTTTGCCATAATCCGTGCTCTCCCAACATCTCGCCGTGATCGGACGTGTAGACCACAACGGTGTCTTTGTCGAGGTCGAGATCGCGTAATGCGGCGAGTATTGCCCCCGCGCGGTCGTCCATTTGCGCCAGGTTCGAGTAGTAGTACGCCATCCGACGCCGTGCCGCGCTTGCGTCACTCAGTTCCGGGGTCGGGGCGTTGTACTCAATCGACCGGCGAACAGCCGTTGGTACCTGGCTCAAATCGACCTTTCCCCACGTATCCGGAAGCCGCATATCGTCGGCGCGAAACATATCCGCGAATCGCTTAGCCGGCATGAACGGGTCATGGGGTTTCAAGAAAGAAGAGATCAACAGGAACGGCTGATCTTTCGAATGGTTCTTCAGAAACCGGATGCTTTCTCGCGCGACAAAGCTTTCGAAATGATCTGGTTCGGGTATCTTCGATACTGCTCCCACGGCAACGGGACCCTTCCGGTCATCCAACTCCCGAACTCCTTCCCACGGATCTCCGCTATCGCGCCAAAGATCGTCAATCTGCGGCAATCCCGAACCGGAGTTAGCCCGACTTAACTCGTCCGCATACAACTTAGTCTTTGGA
>JAFAQG010000447.1 GCA_019246575.1 Acidobacteriaceae bacterium | reverse complement strand
CAGGGCCTTCTAAGCGCGCCATTACGCGGACGTTTCGGGATCGTTCTGCGGCTCGATCCATACGAAGAAGAGACGCTTGCGAAGATCGTTGAGCGTTCGGCGCGTCTTCTCACGATCGAGATCACGAACGATGCAGCCCACGAAATCGCGCGCCGGGGGCGGGGAACACCGCGCATCGCAAACCGGCTGCTTCGCCGCGTGCGCGACTACGCCCAGGTTCGGGCCAATGGGCATATTGATTACGGCGTCGCACGCGCTGCGCTCGACCTGTTGAAAGTCGATCAGTACGGCCTGGATGACGTGGACCAGAAGATCATGCTTACCGTGGCTGAGAAGTACGGTGGCGGCCCGGTGGGCCTGAGCACGATTGCCGCTTCTATCGACGAGCAGGCCGACACTATCGAAGAGGTGTACGAACCCTACTTGATGCAACTCGGGTTTCTCGATCGCACTCCGCGAGGCCGGGTCGCAACGGAGCGCGCTTTCGAGTACTTCAAAATTCCGCGACGGCATCGTTTTTCCGGATCACAGAATCCGCTGTTCTGACATCCACACTGCGAGAGAGCATACATGTCATTACCACGCCAAGGTGCATTGGGATCGTTGTCAGGCGAAGCTCGGCGCGAAGAGTCCTTTCGCATCCGAAACCGCTGTGCCGAATACTACAAGCGGCACGAGATCCCTGCGCACCTGAACAATGGCGATGAAGAGCGGTACTCGAATGACAATTTCTATGCAAGCTATTCGAAGGGCCTGCCTCACAATGAGCGCGGCGAAGTTGTTTCAGACGCTTACCTGCAATACCTGAATATTCTGAATAGCGGCGCGCCACATGCTTTCGAGCAGCTTCCGACAGGTACTCCGCCCGCGAACTTCGTCCGCTTTACCGACCCGCAATCAGGCCTCGCTTACGATCTGGAAGGAATCGATTCGCACCAGCTTGCGATGCCGCCCTGCTATGAATTCCGAAGCGCGGGCGAGATGGCCGAAATCGCGGAGAACTATTGGTTGGCAGTTTGCCGCGATATCCCATTCAATGACTACGATTCAGACTCAACAACCGCCGCGGCTGCTGCAGATCTGAATCAATTCGCAGCATTCGACGGACCTCGCGACGCAAACGGTCAGGTCACGACGAAAACCCTGTTTCGCGGTCTCACGCCCGGCGATCTGGCCGGACCGTGGCTTTCGCAATTTCTGGTTTGGGACATTCCGTACGGCGCACAGAAAGTGCCAGCGGCAATCGCGTATGGACTGCCGGCGAACACAAATTACATGACGGACGAGGCCAGTTACATCGCGGTTCAAAATGGCGTCAAGCCGTCGATTGTTCCGCAGCCGATGACGCCGGTTCACATTCATCGTGGCCGTGATCTTGCAAACTACGTTCACATAGACGAACTCTTCCAGGCCTATCTCAATGCCTGCCTGCTGTTGATTACTCCGAAGAACCGCGGCGGCTTCGCGGCGCCGCTCAGTGATGGCAATCCTTACAAAACGAGCAAGACGCAGGCGGGCTTTGGCACGCTTGGCGAGCCGAACTTCAAGACCTTGGTTGCTGAGGTCGCGACGCGTGCACTGAAGGCGGTGTGGTTTGAGAAATGGTTTGTGCATCGCCGGCTCCGTCCGGAAGCTTTCGGAGCGCGTCTGCACTGGAACCTTGTTGGCGGAATTCCGTATGAGTTCGACGATGCCGGTCTGACCGCAATGCGCAACGGTGTTCTCAACCGGCCCGAAATTCAACAAGCAGGCTATTTCCTGCCGATGGCATTTCCGGAAGGCTGCCCCACACATCCCTCGTATGGCGCCGGTCACGCGACTGTTGCGGGCGCGTGTGTCACAGTGCTGAAGGCGATCTTCGCGGAAAACACGACTTTCGGGCAATTCGGTATCAAGCCACTGCAGCCAAAGCGCGACGGCAGCGGCACCGAGGAGTATCAAGGCGGTGATGCTGAATCACTCAACGTGGGTGGTGAACTGAACAAGCTCGCCGCGAACGTGGCACTGGCGCGCAATTTCGCAGGAGTGCATTGGCGCTCGGACTACACGGAGTCGATTAAGCTCGGCGAGATGGTCGCGACGTATTTCCTGCACGACACCGTTCAGACCTATAACGAAGACGTGTATTTCAGCTTTACGCGCTTTGACGGTAAAAAGGTCAAAATCAGTAAAGGCCACATTGGCGTCTAAGCTCGTCTACTTATCGTTAGGTTCGAACATCGGAGATCGCGAGGCGAGTCTCAACACCGCTCTGAACAAGATTGAGCAGCAGGAGATTCACATTGTTGCGCGATCGTCGATGTACGAGACGGAACCGCAAGACGTAACAGAACAGCCTTGGTTTCTGAATATAGTAGTGGCGTGCGAAACCCGCTACTTTCCCATCCAGCTACTCAAAATTCTTCAAGGAATTGAGCGCGACATGGGACGGACGCGCGGGCCAAATGTGATACGCCGCGGTCCCCGGCCTATCGACATCGACATTCTGCTGTTCGGCAGCACAGCCATGAACACGCCGCAGTTAACTGTGCCGCACCCACGTATGCTCGATCGCCGCTTCGTGCTCGAACCGCTCATCGAAGTCGCGCCAGATCTGAAATTTCCGGGCACGATGAAACCGTTGCGAAGCTTTCTTCCTGCCCTGTCAGTGCAACGCGTGCGAAAGCTGCGCTAACTCTCGTTTACAGGATCTTCCACCTTCGGCTCCAACTTTTCCACCAGTACCTCCGCAATGCGGTTACGCTCCATCCGCGTGATGGTGAATCGCCTTCCTCCGTACTCGATGGAATCTTTGGG
>JAFAQG010000383.1 GCA_019246575.1 Acidobacteriaceae bacterium | reverse complement strand
GGCTGGTTCGGCTCTGTAGTTCACCTCCATGCGAGCCTCATGCATCGCGGCGGCTTAGTCTGGTCACGGCAGGCGCTAGATGGACAGCCGACGTGGCGAGGATCGGTTAAGCTCACCGGCGGCGGTTGTTTTATCCAGCTCGCGGTGCACTACATTCACGTGTTCGAATGGTTGATTGGTGAGCGCGTCCGAAGGGTCATAGCGATCACGAAGAATACGCAGTGTCCGGGCATCGAGGGCGAGGATTTGACATCCGCCATTCTAGAGTTCGAATCTGGCATCTTGGCCACTCTCGATATGGCCTGGAACACTGCTGGCGAACAACTCTCGATCCACGGCACGCGCGGGAGCGTCCAGTATCTCAACAGCCGTTGGCTGTTCTTGGAATCGAACATTGGAGCATTTCGGGGACGCGTTGTGGATTTTAAAGAGTCTACTGAAGCATCTTCCAAGGGCATGGGCAGCCCCGCTCAAACCATAGAAGTCGTCCCGCCGGAATGGGGCGACTTCAGTAATCCCTTAAACCAACATCGGCAATTTCTGGAGGCCGTCCGGGATAGCCGCCCTCCATTTGTGTCCATCGCTTCGGGTATCGATGACCTCCGGGTTATCGCGGGTGTTTACGAATCCGCGAGCACCGGCCTCATAGTAGCGCTCGGCGCACCTGTCATGCAAAGCGCTTGAGTATCTTAGAGACAAGCGCATGCTCATAGCTACTCTCGTGCGATTGTTTATTAGCCGTTGTGGACGACTCTAAACTCTCCAGATACAAGATCCCAATAGTCTCCAAGACCTTCGACGTCATCGAAGCGTTTCGTAAGCCCCGGGAAAAGTTAACACTCGAACAAGTCATTCGCCGTACCGCTGTCTCGCACACGACGACTTATCGTATCCTGCATACGCTCATGCAGCGAGGCTACATCATCCAAGTACCCGGGAAAAAGTATCGTCTTAACACCTTCCGAAAACGGCCAAAGCTCGGTTTTGCAACTCTGACCCGAAAGACTTCCTTTGCTGTGGCAATTGCGGAAAGCTTGCAAAAGGCGTCCGCCGACGCCGGCTTTCAATTCATCATGTATGACAATGACCGAGACCCCAATCGCGCCGTCAGCAACGCGCAGGCGCTAGTCAGTGAAGCGTCGATGTCGCGGTTGAATTTCAACGCCATGAACAAGTCACGCCTGCCGTCGCCGACGTCTTTGCGAAAGCGGGCATACCTACCATCGCAATTCTCATACCTCAGCCGGGCGCCATTTACTTTGGTGTCGATAACTATCGGGCCGGCCTGGATTGCGGCCGTGCTCTTGGCCAACATGCCCTATCGAAGTGGCGCGGGGCGGTTGACTTAATCCTCCTTTCGGATATCGCTCAAGCTGGTCCCGTGCTGCGGTCCCGCATGACAGGCGTGCTGCGCGGCGTCGAGGAAACGCTTGGAGAAATTCGTCCCTCACGCGTCGAACGCCGGCGACGGCAAAGGCCTTCGCGACGAAACATTTGGGTTCGTTATGCATTCTCTCCGTCGACACCCAAAAGCCCGGCGCATCCTCATCTCCGCGGCAACCGACGAAAGCGCATTGGGCGCGCGCGCGGCAATCGAAAACGCAGGACTTACCAGGACCGTCGCCATCATGGGACACGGCGGTAGCCAGTAGATCTGGCCGGAGATCGAAAACCCCGACTCATCCATATTTGGAACTGTTGAGTTCTTCCCCGAAACTTACGGCCGAGGCTTAGTGGATCTGATCTTAAAGCTCGTACATGGCGAGCAGGTACTTCCGTTTTGTTACATGCCGCATAAAGTAATACTGAGAAACAACCTACAAACGGTGTCGGCCCACTCAGCCCACATAGAAGGGTTTGACGTGACTCGCTCGCGTTTGCGAGGGACGCAGCCTATGCATGGGAAAATATCGACTTTTGGTACTTCGGTACTGCTCGTGCGCGGGTAACTGCCGCTTAGCTCGACAGTGCGTCTTGCGTGCACACGCGCAGCGCCCCTCGCGCGAGCGAGTTAGTTCATACCCCGCTTACCTCCGAATGGAGCCGTTGTCACGTCCGGTTCCGCCCGGGCGTTTCTTACTTCGATGTGCGGAACAAAGGGGATTTCGGCAGCTCAGACGCATGACGCTCCACACAAGTTGTCAACAACGTGACCGCAAGGCGCTAGTGTGTAAAGATATACACATTAAAATGTTTCGCTGGGAGCACTCGCAGCTATGAGCAAACGCATCAATGTGATGATTGACGAGGATACCTGGAATTTCCTGGGCAGAGTCGCAGCGGGCGAGCGCAGCCGTGCTATTAATGACGCGCTACGCGTCTGGGTCACGCGGCGGCGGCGCAGCGACGCCGTACGCGAAATGGAGGCCCTGTGCGCACAACTACCGAAAGTCAGCACAGAGGAAGTAGCTAGGTGGATTCGCGAAGATCGGGATCACGGCCACTAAATGCGAGTGCCAGTCGTGGTGCCTGATGCGTCAGTCCTGCTCGAATGGGTGCTGCCATGTCATGACGAGCCGAACGCGGACAACGCCCGGCTCCTACGCGTTGCGATCCAGGATGAGGCGGTGCACGCGCTCGTGCCGGCGCTTTGGCTGTATGAGGTCGGCAAAACGATCGCGCGACGCTTCCCGCTACATGCTTCTAGCTGGCTGTCTGCGCTGATGAAGTTTGGGCTTGAGGAGGCGTCGACGACTCAAGCTTGGCTCCCGAAACTTCTCGAATTGACTCGCCGCTATGAAGTGTCATTCTACCCTGCAGCCTACCACGCGCTCGCGTTCATACATAGGGATTGTTTGTGACGGCCGATAACCGGTATGCGAACGGGGTTACGGGGACAGGGTCGGTCATAGCACTCACTGATTGGCAGCCGCCGGTCAACCCACCACCGCGTCGTCGTAAGACAGGATTGACATCATGAGGGCCGAGCATGTATCCATGTCTCGCGACTCCGGCACCGGAGTCGTAGTACGTGGATCGAAGCCGAAGGCCTTCCGGCGGGGCAATGCGGCCGACCGCGGCAAGCTCAAGATCGGCGATGACTGGAACGCGATCCGTATCATTGCGCTCTCGCAGAGCAATCCGTTGAAGGCGATCGCCGAGTTTGTCGAGAACAGCATCGATGCGCACGCAAAAGCGATCACCATCACGCGGGGCCGGGAGCACGGCGATCACTATCTCTCGATCAAAGACGACGGCCATGGCGTGCCACGCGATGAGGAGGGCCGACCGAACTTCAAGTACGTTGCCACGCACATTTGTGACTCGATCAAGCGGCGGCTGAAAGCAGAAGGCGTTGGAAACGGCCTGCAGGGAGA
>JAFAQG010000352.1 GCA_019246575.1 Acidobacteriaceae bacterium | reverse complement strand
ACGAATCTCCGATACCTCGATGTCGGGGGCGGGCTGGGTGTAGATTACGACGGATCACAAACCGATTTCGAATCTAGCGTCAACTACACACTGGAAGAGTACGCCAGGGACGTAGTCTACCACATTCAAAGCATCTGCGATGAAGCGGAAGTGCCTCACCCCACCATCGTCACTGAAAGCGGAAGAGCAGTGGCCGCATATCACAGTGTTCTCGTCTTCAACGTGCTTGGTGTGAGCGGATTCGGCGAAGCCGACCTGCCCGCCAGCCTTCCCGATGACTCCGAGCAGTGCCTCATCGATTTATCGGAAACGTACCGGGCCATAAACAAGAAAAACCTGCTCGAGACCTATCACGATGCGCAGCAAGCCTTGGACTCGGCGCTGAACTTGTTTAGTCTCGGCTACCTGTCGCTCGAGCAGCGCAGCGTTGCCGAAAACTTCTACTGGGCGATATGCCGCAAGATATTCAGGCTTGCGAAAGAACTCGATTATTTCCCGGAAGAGTTAGAAGGCCTGGATGGGCTACTATCCGACACTTACTTTTGTAACTTCTCGCTGTTTCAGAGCATGCCGGACAGTTGGGCCGTTAAGCAGCTATTCCCTATCATGCCCATCCACCGCCTCGACGAGCCGCCCACGCGGCACGGTGTTCTCGGAGACATTTCCTGCGATTCCGACGGCAAAATCGATCAGTTTATCGACCGGCGCGACGTGAAGAAAACGCTCGCGCTACATCCGTTTAACAATAACGGCAAGTATATTCTTGGCGCTTTCCTTCTCGGAGCCTATCAGGAAATTCTCGGCGACCTCCACAATCTGTTCGGAGACACCAACGCCGTTCACGTCAGTCTGGACGAGCACGGAGACGTCGTTCTCGAAACTGTTGTTCAGGGCGACACCGTCCGCGAAGTTCTCGATTACGTTCAGTACAACGCGCAGAGTTTGATCGATCAGTTCAGAAAGGACGTGGAAGTTGCGGTTCGGGAGCAGCGCATCGGCTATGAAGAAGCCGGCCGGCTGTTGAAATTCTACGAAGAAGGACTTCAGGGTTACACGTATCTCGAGCAGTAGCCTCGATTCGCTCCGCGTCGTACTTGTCTCACCCCGTAATCCGCTGAACATTGGTGCGGCGGCACGCGCGATGAGCAATTTCGGTTTCACCCGCCTCCGGCTTGTCGCACCGTATAATCTTGCATTCCGGGAAGCGCGCTCTGCAGTTCGTTCGCGCTACATTCTCGAGCAGGCCGAAATCTTCGACTCCGTTTCGCAGGCCATAGCGGACTGCACGCTAGTGGTTGGAACAACGGCAGTGGGACATCGCGATCTACACTCGCCTCTCTATACGCTCGAAGCCGCCGGGCGCCTGATAGAAGAGCACCTCCATTCCTCGCCCTCGGCCATGCTGTTCGGTTCGGAAAAATTCGGCCTCTCAAACGACGATCTGAGCCATTGTCATTGGCTGCTTCGTATTCCCACACGCGAAGAGCACGGATCCATGAATTTGGGTCAGGCGGTTGCGATCTGCCTTTACGAGTTGCGGCGCGATGCTGCTCGAATACAGGACCGCTTCCCCGATCCGGAAAAAATCACCGGCCAGGAACTCGAGCGCCTGACTGACATACTGCTCGATTGTCTGTTGCATTCGGGATATGTCAATAACCGGACTGCGCACTCGACCGAATTGAAGATCAGACGCCTGGTCAGACGCCTTGGGATTCCGGCTTCGGATGCCGAAACCTGGTTGGGCATCTTCCGTCAGATCTTGTGGAAGCTGAAGCGACCGGCCGGCGACGAGACCTGACCGCGAACGATGCTATGCTGATGCCGAATGACGAAGGTGCAGACCAGGTTCAAGCTCGCTCGAGCGCTTACGGAACCGGACTTCGTCAGCATCTCCCGAATGCACTCGGTTTACGGCTTCTTCGCCGTTCGTCTGAAGCCTTCGGAAAATGAGCTGTTCGTGGAGTACGACGCTTCTCGGCTGACACCGAAAGAAGTCAGAGCGTCACTCGAGCAACACGGGCTGCCGCTAGCGGACTCAGCGCCATCGGCAACTACAACCGAACAACGCTCGTGAGTTGATGCCGCTCACGCTCGGCATTCACCCGGTCCGCGAAGCGCTCCGTGCGCGGCGGCCCTTCGACAAAGTACTAATCGCAAAGGGAACCTCGGGCCCGCGCATCCAGGAGATCATCGAACTGTGCCGGACTAACTCGATCCCGCTACGCTTTGAACAGCGCGAAGCGCTCGACCGCCTCAGCAAGGGAGTGTCGCATCAAGGCGTCGTTGCGTTTGGTGCTGTTCATCCCTACATCGATTTCGAGGCCGCCATCGAGGACGCCGCGCTTGTCGTTGTGCTCGACGGGGTGGAGGATCCGCATAACCTCGGCGCCATTATCCGGACCGCCCATGCGGCGGGCGTAAGCGCTGTCGTAGTGCCCGAGCGTAGGGCAGCGCCTCTGACCGAAACAGTGGCACGCGCCGCCGCGGGAGCATTGGAGTATCTGCCGGTTGCGCGCGTCATCAACGTAAACCAAACATTGGAACGGTTGAAGCAACGCGGGTTTTGGATCTATGGCCTCGACGAGCGCGGTACCGAAACATACGATTCCATCGACTTTGGCGCGCCGGCTGCTATGGTCCTGGGCGGCGAAGGAAAGGGTCTGCACCACAGCGTGAGACAGCACTGTGACGTGCTGGTGCGTATCCCTATGGCCGGCGCTGTCTCCTCGCTGAACGTATCGGTGGCCGCGGCAATCGTGCTCTTCGAATGGCGACGACAACAGGCTTCGCTACCTGCGCGCGGCCTCCGCATCCGTTAAGGCAAGCACAAGCGACTCCATGATGATTCTGTCGTCCTTATATCCCTCGCGAAACTTTTTGTCTGTCTCGTAGATAAGCCCCACCGCCTTTGCCAGGCGATCTCGCGTGAATGCGCCGGCGGTGGCCATTACCTGCTCCGCACGGTCACGCCATATCCGCACTCCCAATTTCGTGAAGAAGGCTTGAGCCTGGGTAGAGGTACTTACGCGCGCATCTTTAGCTGCGAGCGCCAGCCTGAATTGTGCACTGAGGAATGTAAGAGCAAGCGGCAGGTATTCGCCTTCCCGCATCAAGATGTCAAGCGACCTCAACGCGCCCGCTCGGTCACTCTTGCCGAGAGCATTCACCAGATTGAAAATCGTCGCCTGTTGTGCGTTCGGCACGAGCGCACGAAGATGCTCCATTGTGACCGGTTCGCCGGGCGGGACAAACAGCGACAGCTTCTCAATCTCGGCAGCGAGCCGGTTCGCGTCGCCAGCCACTGCATCGAGCAGAACAGCAAGTTCTGCGCCGGCCAGCCTCAGTTGGTACTGCTTTGCAAGCTCCTGCGCAAGAAACCGGCTGGATTCGGAATTGAGCGACCGAAACTCCACCGTCAGTGCTACGTCGGAATAGAATTTTTGAACGCGTTCCAGTTTCGCTCGATCATCCCCGGCAAAATCGTACCGGTTGCACTCGAATACGATTACGGTGCCGGGAGTGGGCGACCTTAGATACTCCTTCAGTTCGGATTCGGTGGGCTTGTCCGGCTGCTCATCTTCCTCGACGTTCGTCGTCACAACGCGGCGCGGTAACGCGAGTTCAGCGCTAGTCACCCAAATCACCCGATCCGGCGTAAACAATGACAGCGAGCGAGCATCGTCCAGGATCTCCCGTAAGCTGGTCTCTTCCAGATCGATTTGAGTCAATCCTTCAGCTCGTGATTCAGCATTGAGTGCTTGCGCAACCAAAGCTTCTTTGCAGAGGCGACGATAGTAACCTTCGGGACCCAGAAACAGATAAGCCGGAGCCGGAGGGTGCTTCCGCACGCGAGCGAGAAACTGTTCCGGCGTAATCGCGGACACTTAGAAGTTCTCTACAATTGCACTTACGACATCATGCGCGACGTCTCTGTTCAGCCGCGTAAATGCAGGTCCGCTCTCATCGAAGAATTGGTGCGGGTCGGTTGCCACCTCATAGTTCTGCCGTG
>JAFAQG010000333.1 GCA_019246575.1 Acidobacteriaceae bacterium | reverse complement strand
CACCGGTTGGCTCCTATTGCGAGGCGAATTGCCAGCTCGCGCCTGCGGCCGGTGGCCCGCGCCATCATCAAGCCGATTAGATTTGCGCAAGCAATGAGCAGCAAGATCACCACTGCGGTTCCGAGGACCGCGAGCGCGGGCCGGATGGAATACACGAGCGTACTTTGTAAGGGTGCCAAAACAGCCCAGTGGCCTGGTTCATTGTGTGCGGCGTCGATGCGTTCTGCGATGGTGCGCATTTCCGCTCGCGCCGTAGGGAGGGGCACGCCTGACCTAAGCTTTCCAAGCCCCATCAGCCAATGGTTCCCGTATGTCTGGCTGATGTTCATGTCCTGCATCGCACCTTCAGCAAACTCCGGAACACCAACGCGCGGACTAACCCAGATCAGCACGTCGGTGGGGTATTCTTCATGCGCCGCGAGGACTCCGATCACGGTGAAGGGCTTCCCATTCAGGGTTAGCGTGCTGCCGAGAATTCTCGGGTTGGCTGCAAACCGGCTTCGCCAGAAACCGTCGCTAATGACCGCAACGCGATTATCGGAACCTGGTTTGTCGAGGCGCGAAGACATCAGCCTGCCGATTTGCGCGTGTGCACCTAAGACTTCGAAGAAATTCGTGGTCACCGAGCGGCCTAAGACAACCTGAGCTTCGGCGCTGCCAGTCAGCGTGAGGTTCTGCCAAGCCATTGCGGCGATATCCTGGAAACTTTTGGCTTGCTGCTTATAGTCGTGATATTCGCCTGGCGAGAGGGATACCAAATCGCAGCATGGCTGATGCTCACCAATGGCCACGAGTCGATCAGGATTGCCGAACGGAAGACTGCGCAGCAAAGCCGATTCGACGATGCTGAAGATGGCGGTATTTGCGCCGATTCCGAGCGCGAGCGAAACGATTGCGACGACTGAAAAGACAGGCTTCGCTCTCAAGGTTCGCGAGGCGAACCGCAGATCAGACCAGATGTGAGACATAGAGCGAAGCTAATCGCGCGTGTATGGAATGCGCGGAACCCGCGGGATTACGACCGTGGGGCACCGCGACTGCGTGAATGCGATTCTCTTGGCAGAATTGATTTCAAAAACGACAACGTGGCGCGCCTGGGAGTACACGGCAATGCCGCACAACAGAATGCCTATAGCGATCAGGTCGACATGCTTCCGAATCATACCGGGACTTCCATGTTCTCCTCAACTACGCGGCCGTCGAACAGGTGAATCGAACGATCGGCGTAACGCGCGTAGCGAGGGTCGTGGGTGACCATGCAAATCGTGGCTCCGCCTCGATGTAGCTCACGAAGTAAATCCATTACCTGCTCGCCATTCTGGGAGTCGAGGTTTCCGGTAGGCTCGTCAGCCAGAAGGATGGAGGGATCGCCAGCCAAGGCGCGCGCTACGGCCACGCGCTGCTGCTGGCCGCCCGAGAGCTGGGACGGATAGTGCTTGATGCGGTGCGACATGCCCACGCGCTCAAGGGCTTCATGAACCTTTTTCTTGCGGTCACTCGAACCCATGCCGCGATAGGTAAGCGGCAGCTCGACGTTCTCGTACACGTTGAGATCGCCAATCAGATTGAAGGCTTGGAAGATAAAACCGATCTCCCGGTTGCGGATACGGGCACGCTCCGACAGCTTGAGGCTCTGGACGGGCTTTCCGTTCAGTATGTAGGTGCCCGAAGTGGGAGAATCGAGCAGCCCCAAGATCGCGAGCAGGGTCGATTTGCCACAGCCGGAAGGCCCTGAGATCGAGACGTATTCGCCTCGCTGTATATCGATGTGGATTCCCGATAAAGCGTGCGTCTCCACCTCGTCGGTGACGAACACCTTGGTAACGCCATCCAGATGGATCAACGGCTCGGATGCATTCATTCTGCTTTAGACCTCCTTCGTGGTTACCTACTTAATACGTGTGCTGCAAATCACTGGTTCAAACGAATTCGCTGGTACGAATCGTATTGCGACATGTCGGACAGGATGACGCGGTCGCCGACTTTCAGACCATCCTTGACTTCAATGGTGTTTACCGAGGCCCGGCCAAGCTTCACGTTTACGCGACTGGCGCCTTTGCCGTCGGGGTCGACCTTGAATAATCCGATGGTTGTATCCGGTTCACCGGAAACCGGCCGATCGACATAAACAACGTCGCGCAGACGTTCGATTTCGATGGTGCCGTCGACGCTTAGTTCCGGACGGGCACCCTCCGGCAGCGGTCCGAGCAGCGCTACGTCCACGCCCACGGTTCCGTTCAGGGCAGCCGGGTCAATACGGATTACGCGACCGGGGATGATGCCGTTTCGAGTGTCGATACTGGCGTCCTGGCCGATCCGAACATCTTTCATCTGCGTCTCCGCAATCTGCAAGACCGCTTTTAGCTTTCTCGGATCAGCGACTTTGGCGAGCACTGTGCCGGTAGGCACGCGTTGGCCAACTTCCACGTCGACCTCTTGCAACTGGCCATCGATGGGAGCACGAATGGTCAGCTGCTCAACCTGCTTTTTCTTTTCCTCATAAGCCGCGCGAGAGCTTTCTACCGCGACTTGTTGGGCGTCAATTTGCGCTTTGATAGATTGATCCGCAATGCCCAGACGCTCCTTCTGTAGCTGAACGCGCTTTTGGAACTGACTGGCCTGATCGACCGAAAGTTTCGATTCCAGATCGCTCTTCAGATTGAGGCGCGTCAATTCCAAATCCCGGTCGGCAGTGAGCTTGGCCTGCGTGTACTGCGATTCGAGCTCGGCAAGGCCCGCTCTCTGGTCCAATTTGTCGCTTTCCAGCTTCACTTTTAAATTGGCCAGATTGGCCTCATCCTGTTTGAGCTGCCACTCCGCTTTTTCGGCTTCGAGCTCGAGGTCCGGGTTGCTCAAAACCATAATCACGGCGCCTTCCTTAATAGGATCGATTCCCGCGCGGCGAACGATTTGAACTACGCGCGAATCGACAGCGGCGTTGATAAAGTAAATCACCTCAGGCTTCAGAGCGCCCAGACCGCGCCTTTCAATTTCTATGGGACCTCTGCGCACCGTGCCGGGCCAAAGACCGCTCATGTCCACGGAGGGGGCTGCTGGCTTTAGACGGGCCAGCGCGACAGTGGTGCCGCCGATTGCTACGACTGCCACAGCAATGAGCGCGATTCGTTTGATCAGCCGCCGGCGCGCTACTTCTTTACCACGAGGAACATCCATTGCCATGCGATTTTGTCAGGTGCACTTCAGCGGCCAAGCGACCCTCGTGGCCGAAACCACTGATTACACGGGAATAGTAACAGGGTAGCAAAAAGGCCCGTGTTCGGTTATGGGAAAGAATCGTACGTTAGGGGTACTCGCTTACCGGGTAGGCGGAGGTGCGGAACGAACCCGATTAGTGGGCGGGTGGCTGCTTACTTAACGAAGCCAAGCGGGACTAGAGCGCAGAGACGGCGCATTTTGCGGAACGAATTGAGGGGTGGGAGGGGCGTTTTGCGAAACGAAGCCAATTTTGGGTTCGTTTTTTCGGATGGCGTAGCGAGTGCGACGGGGAAGGGAGCGTTTCAGGTAAGTCGCTCGCGCAACCGACGGCAGGCGAATAGCGCAAGGGCGATCAAAGATGCGAGACCCAGGCCGGCAGTGAACGCGGAGGCGGGTTCGGGAATGGCTGACTGGGGTGCGATGAACCCCAGGACGGGAGCAACGGTGGTACCGGTGGACGCCGGGGTGGCAAGGCGGCTGAAGATGTCCACGCCGAACAGATCGCCGTCAAATGGCAACGCCAGGATGGCGTAACTCCCGTAGAGAAATACTTGTGCAGAGGGGTTCAGGGCGGGATCGAAATAGATTAGATATGGGGTGGGTTGGGTGATTGAATGAATGCCGGTCTCAAGCGTTCCGTTGAAAACTAGAGGCGTTGTGGCGGTGGTTCCGTTCACCGTGGG
>JAFAQG010000178.1 GCA_019246575.1 Acidobacteriaceae bacterium | reverse complement strand
GGCAGGCCTATCGCAACGTCGCTCGTTTTTCCCGTCCCGAAAATGCTCGATAATTCGGACCGGGATTACTTCATAGCGCAGCGCGATCCAAACCAAGGCATCTATGTCGGCAAAGTTTTGTTACCCAGAATAGGAAGCGAGCCGTTCTTTTCCGTCAGCAGGAAGCATTACGACAGCAGCGGCAAAGTTGCCGGTGTCAGCGCAGTCGTGATATCGCCCGCTGTGTTCGAGCGCTTCTTTGAAAGTCTTACTGGCAAGTCGTCGGCAAGTTATGCCATGATCCGCGCCGATGGCGCGGTCCTCGCCAGATATCCGGTGGCCGCGAAGCCCGGCATCGTCCTGGGGGCATACAGCGGCTTTCGACTAACGGTCGAGGCAAATCCAGCAGGCGGAAGTTACACGACTGTTTCGGGCGTAGATGGCATTGAACGCGCCTTCGAAATCCGCCGGCTCGGCCAATTGCCGATCTATGTGACATCTAGTCTTGAGGTTGGGGACCTGACGCGGGAATGGCTGGACTGGATCGTCATGAACCTGGCCTTCGGCGTTCCGCTCCTTTGCCTGTTACTTGTTCTCGAATACGTCGCGCTTCGCCGTACCCACAAGGTATACCAGGAGGTGACACGTCGGGAGCTGGCCGAGAACGCACTTCGCCAGTCGCAAAAGATGGATGCGGTGGGCCAGCTCACCGGCGGGATTGCACACGACTTCAATAATCTTCTCACGATCATCATCGGCAACCTGCAGGCGTTGAGCCGGCAGCTGCCGGCGGAGAGCAAGCTTCACGTTCGCGCAGAGCACGCGCTCAGCGGTGCCAATCGCGCGGCCGAGCTGACACGTCGGCTACTTGCATTCGCTCGCCAGCAGCCTCTCGATCCGAAGCCAATCGACGCGAACGAAGTCGTCGCCAGCGCGGCGAAGCTGCTGGTCCCCTCGCTCGGTGAACGCATCGACATTGAAACCGTACGCAATGCGGGTTTATGGCTGACAGAGGCGGACCCTGCCGAACTGGAGGCTGCGATCATCAACTTGGCGGTCAACGCCCGCGATGCGATGCCGCTCGGGGGCCGTCTTACAATCGAGACCAGCAACGCGCATTTGGACGATGCGTATTGCGCGAAACATCCGGACCTCAAGTCCGGTCAGTACGTGCTGATCTCGGTCACGGATGAGGGGACCGGCATGAATGCCGAGGTTGCGGAGAAAGCGTTCGAGCCATTCTACACGACCAAGAGCCCGGGTTTGGGAACAGGTCTCGGCTTAAGCCAAGTGTACGGCTTCGCCAAGCAATCCGGGGGCCACGTCGCAATCTACAGCGAATTGAACGTGGGCACGACCATCCATCTTTATCTACCGCGCTCTACGACCGGGACCCCGACGCGGATCACCGCCAACCCGGCGAATGGAAGCCGAGGCCGGGGCGAATGCATCTTGTTAGTGGAAGATGACGATGAGGTTCGCAGGCACCTGAAGGACATCCTCGGAGAACTGCATTATACCGTGCTGGAGGCTAGTGGATCAGAACCGGCTTTGAAGATAATCGATGATCCCGCGAACAAAATTGATCTCCTGCTAACGGACGTTGTAATGCCGGGGCTCAATGGGCGCGAGCTGTCCACAATCGCGCTGGAAAAGCGTCCGGGCCTGAAGGTGCTCTTCATGACCGGTTACTCCCGCAACGCGATCGTGCATCACGGGCGCCTGGACCAAGGGGTTACTGTGATACAGAAGCCGATCACCGAGGCGGAGTTGTCCACGAAGATCAAGGCACTCCTGCAGAGCTAGCGCATCGGCGCCGCCTGCAGCGAGTGTCGCACCTCAGTTGGAGCCCACCAGTGGCGAGACTTCGTCAATGGCCTCGGAACGCGGTACTCGCGCGCGCGTAACGGCCTTTCAGAGAAAACTTTCGCGGACCGCTTCAGCGCCGAAATCCGCGCCAAATGCACGCTTTTCCGCGAAAGCTGTGGACGGGCTCGCCCTGTTTGGTCCTCAGTTGCCCTGATTTCAAACGCCTCCTACCGAACCGATCATCACCGCGTCCAGCCAAACCGCGAAGGTTGTAATTGGTCAGAGAACAAGGATACCATTTCCGAATCGAGAGCGGTGCACAGGTTGTCGAGCGATCGATAGGAAGTATCGCTCGGAAAGGAGCGCTAAATGAACCAACAGGATTTCGAAGAAGCTCTGAAAGCCGACGGCTTCACTGAAATCGAATATCAAAAGCTCGACGCTCGTCCCGGCAAAGGGCGGCACCGTCATCATTTCGAGGTTCGCGGGAGGGTTATCTCGGGCGGCTTCGCCGTGAGAAAAATGGTTGAGCCGGTCGTCTATCATGCCGGGGAGATATTTTCCGTCGGCAAGGGCGAACTTCACGATGAATGGGTTGAAGCCGGCGTCGCACACGTTTTGGTCGGGCGCAAATTCTAAAGAGTGGTCAGTCCAACGTGTCGGGCCACCGGTTGAGGCGGCCTGCGCGGTGCTCGAGCAAGAGCTAAAGCCAATCCTGCTCTAAGATTCGACCAACGGAGATTGCTCTGCGACGATCAACTTCTCCATAATTCGCCGCCAGCCGACGACTCCGACGTCCGTTTCAAGTATTACGGGCTTGAGTTTCGACGAAGGCGTAAGCTGCATGATGCGATGCTGAGCGCGGATCATGGGCTCGTCTTGCTGCTCGAAGGCAAAACGCCGAAGGTCGGCGACCTTCTCACGCATTTCATGGGTCTCACCGCCGGGCCTCACGCCCCATCGGCGGCCCGAGAAATAATAGTGCGCTGTTTGGTGGGTTTCTGGCGTTAGCACGTGGACGCTCAGTGCGCCGGTACCTGCCTGGCGTGGACAACCGACTTCGGTTACCCCCGTATCGAGCAACATGCACGCGGGCGCATCCCACCGGATGTCCGTCCACCCGTCGATACGAATACCCTCGCGCTGATAGGCCAGCGCAAACATGCTCGGGATGGGCGCGTCGGGTGCGAAGCGACTGACAGTGATGGCGTCATCCTTACGTTTAATTGTGGTTTTGATCGCGGTCATTTCTTCGTTGGCCAGAATGCCATCATGCACGAAGCAGGTGTGGCTGCAGTCAAGCAGATTGTCGACAATCAACTCGTAGGGTGCATCCATGACCATGTAGTCGAGGCGCAAGACGTCGGCATGGTCTGGATTATCCAGCACGCCGAAGTCAGGGATCAGCGCCGGGTCGGCATCCTTGTCTCCCATCCAGATCCACAGCGCAGCATGCCGTTCGACGACAGGATAGGAGCGCACGCGCGCACCCGCTGGTATCTTGCCGGAACCATGCGGGTTGCGGACACAGGCGCCACTCGTATCGAACTCAAGGCCGTGATAGCCGCACATCAACCGGCCTTCTCGGAGCTTTCCACGAGACAGCGGTGCAAACCTGTGCGGGCAGCGATCCTCGAAAGCGATCGCGCGGCCGTCAGCGTCTCGAAAGAGAACGATCGGCTCGTTCAGAATGATGCGTGGGAAGAGTTCGCCCGGCTTGAGGTGATGCCCCCAAGCGGCAAGGTACCAGGTGTTTCTCAAGAACTCCATGTCGATCTCCTGCGCGGCCGATCGAGCGGCCAAGCGCCCTGCCTCAAGCGACAGCTTGCGTGTCGGCCTCGCCGGTGTTGCCGAGAAGCCGCATCGCTTCCAGATGCTCCTCGAG
>JAFAQG010000676.1 GCA_019246575.1 Acidobacteriaceae bacterium | reverse complement strand
TTCGCGGAATTCGTTTTCGAATCTGTGTGCTCGTTCTCCCGTCGTAAGCCAGCCGGATCGGAGCGTCGAAACCACCTCTGCGATTTCCTCCTCTCCGATCGAGGGACGGTGGAAAGGGATATACGTCGATTCCTTCATCTCGCAGCTTTCTCTAAAAACGTTTCCGAATATCGTCTGGATCCAGTCGGGCCGGCATGGCGCTATAGCAAATCGTCATAAACAGTAGCTTGAGATCTGTACTCCAAGAGCTCCGGCGTAGATAGTCCGCATCGAGCTTCAATTTCGATGGCAGCAGCTCATTGCGGTAGTAGCTCTCCGGATCCGGTCTTAGCGCCAGGATCTCTTCCTCGTTGCGATAAACGAGAGCGGCGAGGTTGGTGATGCCGGGCTTGACCTCTAATGTGGTCTGCCAAAGCGGATGGTGGGGTTCCACGAATTCGGGCACCTCCGGGCGTGGCCCGACCAGGCTCATGTCGCCCCGAATGACGTTCCATAGTTGTGGCAGCTCGTCGAATTTGTACTTCCGGAGGATTCGTCCCACGCCTGTGATGCGGGAGTCCCCGGAAGCGGTGATCCGTGATCCCGCGTTCTGTCTACGCATTGAGCGCAATTTCAGTAGTTCGAACGGCTTGCCGCGACGGCCCACACGGCGTTGCCTGAATAGGACTGGCCAGCCATCCTCGATCCAGATCGCGAGTGCTGACATTGCGATCACGGGCGCGAGCCCGACCAGCGCAAACACAGCGAGTGCCCGATCCGCTATTGAACGCACGAGATTCGATCTCGACACGATGCCGTGTTCAGCTGTTTACGACCTGAGCTGTTTCGTGGGGATCGGATGAATAGGAGTAATATCCGTACCGAGCGGTCGACATCGGATCCCAGCCATTCAGGATTGTGCCGCTCACGCGAATGCCGTCTGCGACCAGACGCTCTTTAATAGCCAGCGCTTCCTCCCGCGTAGTTTGTCCGGCGCGCACCACCAGCACCACGGCGTCGGCAAGTTGCGCGAGCAGACGGGCATCGGAGATATACGCCATGGGCGGAGTATCAATCACAACCGTGTCAAACTCCGTTCGGACTCGCTCAATGAGCGATGCTAGGCGCTCGGAGCAGAGCAGGTTGGCTATATTCGCCGGTGCCGGGCCGCTGGGCAGGAGATAAAGGTTTGGTATCGAAGTTTCTCGTGCAAGGCCTTCGAGCGGCACATCCGCCAGGTTGGTTCGTTCCCTCAAGACATCCGTCAGACCCCATGTATTCGGAACGCCAAAAGCATGGTGGAGCTGCGGCTTGCGGGTATCGGCATCGATCAACAGAACGCGGCGGTTTATTTCCGAAACTGCAATCGACAGGTTGGTTGCAGTGCTCGTTTTGCCTTCACCTCGGGAAGCGCTCGTGAGCAGAATTACCCGCGGTCGTTTGCCCGTTGCGCCGCCCAGCAGAATCGAAGCGAGCGCACTCCGAAACGACTCAGTTACGATTTCCGGCTTGTTTTGCCATGACACCAGCGCTTGGTTCGCGCCCTCATCGTGGGCGCCGTCTCCGGTTGTGAGTAACATCCTCTTACGACTCCCGAAGCGCGCTACGCCGGCGTTGTAGTCGGGAATGGCGCCCAGCTCAGGAAGGTGCAGGTGTACTGCTGTTTCGCCCGGCGCTCGAAACCCACGATGTACATAATCGGAGCCGATGATGAGCAATACTGCACCCAGTAATCCCGCCATTGCGCCGATGCCGAAATTCATCGCCAAATTCGGTCTGTAAGGGAATTTTGCGGGCTCGGCAGCATCGATGACTCGGACGGTATCGGCCCGCACGGCCGACGCTAAACCTGCGCCCTTTCCCTTTTCCAGCAATTCGTCATACAATTTTCGGTTGCTCTCCACTTCACGCCGTAGGAGGTCGTAGTAAACCCCGCTCTCGGTCTGCTGAGAAACAAGTCCTTTTTGCGCGCTGTACTCGGCCGCGAGCAGCGTTTCCCGCCGCCGTGCCGCCGTGTAATCATTCGCCATGCGGCTCAAAATGTTCTCACGCTCTTTTTTCAGCGTCAACTCGATCTCCGCGATCTGTGCAGCCACGCGCTTTACCTTATAGTGCTCAGGCGTCAATTCGGCTCTAAGTTCTGCTTCTTCCCGGCGGAGATCGGCCAGTTTCTCGCGGTATCCGCTCAGCCGGTCGTTATCGATTACCTGCGGGACGCTGTCCTGTGAAGCGCTCTTCGCAATCTCGTACGCGGATTGCTTCGAGATGCGGTCCGCGGTAGCATTTGAAAATTCTTGTTGCAGCTGCTTCAGCTTCTCCTGATCCGAGCTCTGCTGGTCGGAAGTGAACATCAGGCCTGCACGCCGGCTATAGTTTTGCAATTCCTGTTCGGACTTCCGGAGCGCATTTCTCGTCTCGTCGATTTGCGTGTTCAGCCATTTACTCGCATACTGGGCCTGCAGCCCGCGCGCCTCTATCTCGGAATCCCGAAATTCACTTGCCAGCCGGTTCGCGTATTCGGCCGCGAGCGCAGGATCGGCCGCCGTACACGTAATCCCCACTAATCGCGTGTTCTCGAACGGCTTTACGACAACCGCGACGCGCGGCAGTTTGTCCGATACTTCTACTTC
>JAFAQG010000724.1 GCA_019246575.1 Acidobacteriaceae bacterium | reverse complement strand
GCTTCTAGCCACGTATCTTGGACACGTCGGATTGGCCAGCTCTCAGAGGTATTTGCAATTCACCCAAAATCTCGTGGGTGAAATCACCAGGCGACACCAAGTTCGGTTTGGATACCTGATCCAAGAAGGGGAGTGCTGATGAAAAATCCGCCCCTTGCCACGCTGTTATCCAATTTCTTTCTTCGATATTTGGCGATGGAGCGCGGCGTGAGTGCCCATACGACCGCCTCGTATCGGGACTCGATGAAACTGTTGCTCCAATACTCGGCTGCGCGGTGCAAGTGCCCCGTCGACCAACTAGCTATCGAGGATCTCAATGCATCAGCGGTATTGGATTTCCTGGCCCATCTTGAGTCCGGTCGCGGCAACACAATTCGCACTCGGAATGCGCGGCTTGCCGCCATTCAGACCTTCTTTCGCTATGTCGGTGGACAAGAGCCCTCGCTGGCTGCTTTGTGTAGTCCTGTTTTGGCCATCCCGGGTAAGAAGGCACTCCGCCCCGTATTGGGCTATTTGAACGAGCAGGAACTTGGTCACGTGCTGGCGCAAGTTGACCGCCGCGCCCGGCACGGAGAACGTGATTACGTACTCCTCACCTTGTTGTACGATACAGGCGCACGTATTCAAGAACTACTTGACCTGAAGCCGTGTGACTTTCACCTGGGAACACCGTCGTTTGCCCGTGTGCAGGGTAAAGGACGTCGCGAACGTCTGTGCCCATTGCTGTCACAATCGGCCAATCTCGTCCGTAAATTCCTGGCCACTCACGGGCGTCCGATCGATGACCAGCAACCGCTGATCCAAAACGGCCAGGGACAGCGCTTGAGCCGCCATGGCGCTCGGTACATCCTATTGAAATACGTGCGCCGAGCTGCGGTCTCGATGCCCATTCTGGCGCGTGCGCGAATTAGTCCGCATACCATGAGGCACTATGTACCCTCCCGGATTATGTCGGGTGTTTTTCGTGAGAGTGCAGCAGCCTAGGCGATTGCTGCAGGGAGAGCCGACATAGTATTCACTCCTTACCAGCCTCGTGCTGGACGAAAGGAGTTCCCATTGAAGTTCGTTATCGACTGCAATATAGTTCTATCCCGAGCGCCAAACGGCCCGGTTTCGGCGTACATCGAACGATTCGCAAAATCATTACGCGAGCAAGGGTACGCCCGACAATCTGTTCACCGGCAAGTTTCCGTGAGCGCCGCCTTCAGCGAATGGCTTGCCAGCAGACAGCTAGTGTTGCGCCAACTCTCCGCCGACCTTATTCCGCAGTATTTGCGATATCGCCTTCGGCATCTACAACCGTCGGGAGGTGATGCGGCCGCGCTGAAGCATTTTCTTGAGTTTCTGCGAAGTCAAGACGCGATTCCCGCCGAGAAGATCACCGCGCGGCGAGAGACTTCCGCCGAACGGTGTGTACGCACATATGAACAATATCTCCAGGAGGCGCGCGGCCTTTCACAAGCCACGATCATCAACTACATTCCGTTCGTTCGTAGTTTCCTTGAGGAGTGTTTTGGAAGCCGCGCGATCATTTGGTCACAACTGCGTGCCCGCGATGTCATGAGCTTTGTGGAACGTCAGGCACGGTGTTTACATTCGAAACGATCGAAACTCCTGACCACCGCTTTGCGCTCGTTTCTCCGGTATGCGCAATTTTCCGGCAAAGTAAAGCTGGATCTGGGAGCTGCTGTTCCCGTTGTGCCCCACTGGACGATGACCACAGTCCCGCGGGCAATTCCGGTGGAAAAGATCCGGCAGTTGCTGAACAGTATCGACCGCAGCACCGCTGTGGGTCGACGCGATTACGCGATTGTACTCGTGCTCGCCAGATTGGGGCTGCGCGCAAGTGAGGTGGTGTTTCTCGAACTCGATGACATCGACTGGAATGCAGGGCAGATGCGTATTCGCGGCAAGGCCGGACAACGTGGCGACTTGCCATTGCCCGCCGATGTTGGCAACGCGATCGCTGCCTATCTGAGAAACGGTCGGCCGCAGAGCGCCAGTCGGCGCGTCTTCCTCCGCGCCAGAGCGCCGATCCGCGGTTTTCGCGGTGCCAGTAGTGTTGGATCGATCATTCGACATCGGTTGCAGCGCGCCGGCATTGATGCTCCTACTCACGGTGCACATCAGTTTCGCCATGGATTGGCCTGCGAACTGTTGCGGCGGGGTGCGTCACTCGGAGAGATTGGCGAGTTACTGGGGCACCAAAGTCCCGAAACCACGAGGATCTACGCCAAGGTGGATCTCGAAGCGCTGCGGACCCTCGCGTTGCCATGGCCAGGAGGTGTGCGATGAACACACTTCGCGAGGCCCTGCAGGATTACTTATCAATGCGGCGCGGGTTGGGTTTCCAGTTGCAGGAAGCGGGCAAAGGGTTGCCAGATTTTATCCGCTTCCTGGAAACCCGCAAGGCTCGCTACATCACTTGCGAACTTGCGGTTGACTGGGCACAACAGCCACAGACGGTCCAGCCCGCGGAATGGGCTCGAAGGCTCAGTTTTGTTCGTGGTTTCGCCCGATATCGCAGCGCCACTGACCCGCGCACAGAGATTCCGCCGCAGGGCCTGTTGCCCTTCCGTGCAAAGCGGGCACGACCTTATCTCTATTCCGATGATGAGATCCGCAGCTTATTAAGCGCCGCTCTCGACATGCCGTATCGCTTCGAGCGTGGCAAGTTGCGGCCGCGGATGTTTTATTGCTTGTTCGGGTTGTTGAGCGTTGCGGGTCTGCGCATCGGGGAAGCACGCAACCTTGAACTTCAGGATGTCGATCTGAAAGCCGCAGTTTTAACGATCCGCGGCTCTAAATTCGGTAAGACTCGCCTGGTCCCCCTACATGCCTCAACCTGCACGGTGCTTGCAGATTACATTGCTCGCCGACGGCGCCATTGGGCGGGCCGAACCGTATCGTCCTATCTGTTTGTTTCCAGCTGGGGCAATCGCCTGGATGGCGGAGAGATCCACCGGACCTTCTATGCATTGTCCCGGAAAATCGGTCTGCGTGGCGCCGCTGACAGCCACGGCCCTCGTCTGCACGACATGCGCCACCGTTTTGCAACAAACACCCTTGTTCGTTGGTACCGGTCGGGGCAGGATCCAGAACGGAGACTGCCACTGTTATCCACCTATCTCGGCCATGTTCACATCGGCGACACGCAGTGGTATTTGGAGGGTTCTCCAGAACTGGTTAACCAGGCGATGCAACGGCTCGAGCAGCGCTGGAAGGGCCGACCATGAAGAATCCAATCAGCCTGGCCGTATTGCTGGAGCGTTTCTTTGCCCAGCGCCTGATGCAACAACGTCAGGCAAGTCCGCACACGATCAGCTCCTACCGTGATACCTTCTGCCAGTTTCTGAAATTTAGCGAACAGCGGCTGAAACAGGCGCCATCCCGGCTGAGCTTTCATCAGATTGATGCGCCCTTGATCACCGCATTTCTGGATCATCTCGAAAAGCAGGGCGGCATCAGCAGTCGCAGCCGTAACCTCCGGTTGACTGCGCTGCCGTCATTCTTTCGATTTGCGGCGTTCGAGGCGCCTGCCCATTCCGCGCAGATCCAGCGTGTTCT
>JAFAQG010000719.1 GCA_019246575.1 Acidobacteriaceae bacterium | reverse complement strand
GTACCGGAATACCAGCCGGAGATTTGGCGCCGGCGCATTATCAGGGGCGTCACGCTGCTGCTTACGGGATCAGTCGGAGCCGCAGGAATGAGCAGGTCTCCATCTACTCCCAAACCCTCTACCACCGAAGAGATTGCTTTCGCGCTCGGTGCCGTAGCGAGAATGACACGCGCGCCTCCTAGCTTTTTCAATTCCGTAATTGGATCTACAGCGTCCGAGTCGATGTAGTGATGTGCGCCGAGTTTTTTGGCGAGTGGTTCTTTGTCTTTCCCGCGCCCAAGTGCCACAGTTTCGAACCCCATCTTGCGCGCGTATTGCACGCCTAGATGTCCGAGTCCCCCGATGCCTTGCACCACGACAACATCTCCGGCCCGCGCCCCGGAATTGCGCAACGCGTTGAAGACGGTAACGCCCGCACACATAAAGGGTCCAGCGTCTTCCGCCGTTAACTCATCTGGAATCGCCGCGAGCGCTTCCGCCGGCGCAATCATGTATTCGCCGTAGCCGCCATCGAAATCAATACCGGTGATCTTGCGATTCAAACACATCGCGAAGTCACCACGCCGGCATTGATCACAAACAAAATCATGGCCACCATGCCAGCCAACCCCCACATGATCGCCCTTTTTCCAGTTCGTAACATCATCGCCAACGGAATCGATCCTGCCGGCGACTTCGTGGCCCGGTACCCGCGGATACTGCAGCCCCGGCCAGTGGCCTTCCTTTACCAGCATGTCGCTATGACAGATGCCGCACGCTTCCACTTTCACCCGGACTTGTCCGGGTCCTGGCTGCGGAACTTCGCGCTCGACTAATTGAAAATCGCCGCCGGGTTTACTGATTTGTGCAACTTTCATCCGTTTCCTTTTGTATTCCTACGAGCATCCGATGCACACAACATTCGATTCTCAATTGCTCTGAGCATAGTGGATCGACGAACTCACGAGCTTACGATGATCTGGCAACGACGATCACCAGGAATAAACATCTAACTTGCGAATAATCGCGGGCTGTGCTTCGAACGACAGATCAGCGGTGCCATGCGGCAACACGAGCCCAACTGTGCCACTGCCTGATCCGGTGGTCGGAAGGAGCGCGAGAGAGGTGGAAAGTCCCGACGTGCTTTTCACGCGGACCACTGCGACGTGACCGGAAGGGTTTGCGTACTCCAGACGGGCAAAAGTCGGACCGCTGGTTGCTTTCATGCCGGTGATCTCTGCTTCATTTGCAACATACTCGACCGGCTTTTTGTCTTCGCCTTGGACGACCATTAACAGCAGATCGCGCGCAGGTACCGAAAATGCCGCCTCGGAGAGGGCGATATCCCGTCCGTTCCACACATCGCGCAACGATCGCGGAGGGCCCTCTAGCCCAAGCTCTTTTGAATGAACGGTCACTTGCGCGGCCGTGTCGGTTCGGTTGAGTATGGCAATGGCGCGTCTACCCGCGATCGCCATCGGCTTTGCCCAAACCTCGATTCCCGAAGCGGGGTCGGCGACTCTGATGGGTTGCAACCCATATGGGTCATTGTGGATTGCGAGCGCTTCCTTGTTGTTCAGCAGAGACAAAGATTCCGGAGAAAGCCGCGTCAAATCGGAACCCACCATCAGCGGCGCGCTCGAAATCGCCCACAGACCCATGTGGATGCGGTCCATCGCGCCTGTCATGCCGCGCATACCCATGACCATCATGTCCAGGTCGTTGTAATACCCGGTGTGTTGCGCTTCCGAGTGAATCCCGTCGTCGAACGAATTCAGGACATGCTGAAGCGTGATAACGCGCTTTTCGTGTACGGGATCGTGCAGGCTCTCCACAATGGGAGGAATGATATCGCCTCCGGTACGCCAGATGGCGCTATTTATGCCCCCAATTCCCGGTGCCCAGAACCACGGATTCTGGCTGCCCCACTCGCAAATAGAGAGGAACAACTGATGGCCTGTTGTTTTTTCTGCAGCTTGAATTGCCCGGGCAACTTGCGCATATTGCACTGCGCCGGACCGCTTCTCCTTTGCGCCGCCACACCAGTCCACCTTGACATAATCGAAGCCCCACTTCGAGAACTGCAGGAAATCCTGTTCGTAATGCCCCTCGCTGCCGGTATTCGCGTACTTCGGGCCGGAGTCGGGGTACATGCTGCAGCCGTCGCGACCCGCGTCCGTATAGATTCCGGCTTTCAAGCCCAGGCTGTGAATATAGTCGGCGATGTTGGCCATATCGCCGTCTTTCTGGCCGGGCTTAATGGCGGGCCACTGCTTCGGATCTACGATGATGTTGCCTCTCCCGTCGCGTTCGCCTAGCCACCAGCCCTCATCGATGACGACATACTCGTAACCGGCTTCCTTCATGCCGTTTGAGGCCAGAGCTTTGGCCTGCTGTTGAACGACGGCGGAATTTACGACATTGGCAAAACTGTTCCAGGAGTTCCATCCCATGGGCGCCGCACAGAAGCATGCGGTTGCGAAGAAGGCAAGTAAGAAGGGGAAACGCACCAGAGCAACATATCATTGGCTCTGGCAGATGCCGCCCACGAGCGAAAGTCTGTGACTCCTACAACACTGCAAGCGTGTCACTCGGTACTTTCTTATCGACCATCCCCTCCCCTGAAGGCGGAAATTCGATTTGTCCCGTACGGTGTTGGGCGGGCTGCGGCGGCTTCAATAATGTGCAACGATAGCGGATGGAGTGACAGCAATGGACCAGTGCTCGAGACGTGTTTTTTTGAAGAGTGGAATTGCCGCGGCATCGGTTGCGGGCGCGGCGGGTTTGCCGGTACGAGCGGAGCGTGCCACGGCCACGGATTGGGTTACGCTCGGAAAATCGGACGTCAAAGTGACGCGGCTGGCGCTCGGAACCGGGAGCATCAGCGGCCGAGTACAGCGCGAACTGGGACAGGAGCAATTCAACACGCTCGTCCGGCACGCGTATGACCGCGGCATTCGATTTTTCGAGACAGCCGAGTCCTACGGTGAGATGCACAAGATGCTCGGGATAGCGCTGACGGGCATCCCGCGCGACAGTTACCGGCTGATGTCGAAAGTGACGACTCGCGAGGGCGTAGATCCGCAGCAGAAGATCGATGAATTGCGCCGGCTCGCAAAAACCGACTACTTCGACATCCTGCTTCTTCACTGGCAGCACGCGGCGACGTGGCCGACCGATAGCAAACGGTGGCAGGACGGGATTCTGGAGGCGCAATCGAGAAAGGCCGTGATCGGACATGGCGCATCGGTACACGGATTACCGGCGCTGCGCCAGGTGCCTTCAACCGAGTGGCTGCAAGTCGCGATGATCCGGATGAATCACAAAGGAGTCGCGATGGATGCAGAAGACTACAACACGCCAGGTCCGGGCAATGTGAGCGAGGTTGTCACGCACGTAAAAGAGGCGCGGCGGGCGGGCATGGGCGTGATCAGCATGAAGCTGGTGGGCGAGGGCAGGTTCACCAACCGGGAGGACCGGCAGGCCGCTATGAAGTTCGCCTTTAAGCACGCGGGTGTTGATTGCGTGACGGTTGGTTACAAAAATACGGCGGAGATTGACGAAGCTATCGAGAATCTGAACCTGGCGTTAACGTGATGACTTTCGCGACCGGCGTGCCGTCGCCGATCATTGATCGAGCTCGCGGATCCAGATATTGCGGTAGCTGATGGGTTCGCTTTTATCACCGTGCGCTTGCAACTTGATTGGCGCCGAAGTGTACGGTTTATAGAACGGCTGGCCAATGTAGCGGGTCTCGCCTCTTAATTGAAAATGGTTTTCCACCATAACGTTGTTGAAGAACACCGTCACATAAGCCGGAGTTTTTAGTGAGCCATCGGGGTTGAAGGTAGGCGCGGTCCATACGACGTCGTAGCTTTGCCACTCGCCGGGTTTTCGGGCTGGGTTTGCTAGCGGAATAGCTTGCTTGTAAATGCTGCCTGCCATTCCATTCACGTAGGTCTTGTTGTTGTAGGAATCGAGAACCTGCAGCTCGTATCCGGCATCGCCGGGACCCGTGGACGCAAGAAACACGCCGCTATTCCCCCGCCCCTGGCCGGTGCCTGTGATGTCCTCCGGAATTTTCCACTCGATGTGTAGCTGGTAGTTTTTGAAGCTGCGTTTTGTTTCAATGCTGCCGGCCGCCTTATTGACCGTCATGACCCCGTCTGCGACGGTCCATTTTGCCGGTGACTTATCTTTCACTGAGACCCACTCGTCTTCGTTCTTGCCGTCGAAGAGGACGATCGCGTCTGAGGGAGGTGCGGTGCAGGTAGCGCCCGGTGTCACGACTTTCGGAACCGGCTCCCAGACCTCCGTCTCTTCGGGTTTGGGCTTCGCTTCCGTGATGCCTTGTGCTGAAGCCGTCGCTGCCTGTTGTCTCGCGCCGTGACCCGTCTTCGCCGGTTGAGCAGAATTGGGCCCGGCGAGGGCAAACAGAGCTGAACAGAGAAGGGGTGTCATGAATTGAGTACGCATCGCCTTATGAGGATACACTTAGCGGGTTGCAGGTGGGCAAGGAGAGAGCGACATACCCATTCCCGGCGGCGGCGAACGTGGTCTTGAATTGTCTGCGCTGCATGCTTCGATTCGAGCGTGAAATGCATCCATCTGCAGGGAACGCG